>CAMJIC010000156.1 GCA_946405675.1 uncultured Clostridia bacterium | reverse complement strand
GCTGACAACGATCAAAATGAGATGACCGGAATGAGATTTGATGGAAAAAGGGCAGCTTTGCATACGCTTGGCTGCAAGGTAAATGAATATGAGACCGATTCCATGCGTGCGTCCCTGAGGGATGCGGGGTTTTCCATCGTGGGATTTGATGAGGATGCGGATGTCTATGTGATCAATACCTGTTCTGTCACGAATATCGCTGACCGCAAGAGCAGGCAGATGATCAGCAGGGCGAAGCGGAACCATCCGGACGCGGTTGTGGTCGCGGCGGGATGTTATGTCCAGACTGCGCTGGACCGTACCGGGAAAAGTGTCGATGCGGATATCCTGATCGGAACCGGACGCAAGGGCTGCCTGCTGGAAGAGCTGGAGCGGTATTTTCTCGCGATGGACAGATCCTTCCGGAATGTGGCGGATGTGATGCATGAGCCTGTATACGAGGAGCTGTTCCTTCCCCGGATCGAAGGGCATACCCGGGCTTTTGTCAAGGTGCAGGATGGATGTAATCTCTTTTGCAGTTACTGCATCATCCCCTATGCAAGAGGACGGATCCGGAGCCGCCGGATGGAGGATGTCCTGGCAGAGCTGAAGAACCTTGCATCCCAGGGAATCCGTGAGGTGGTGCTGACCGGGATCCATCTGTCCTCATACGGAGTCGATTTTGAGGGGAACATCCGTCAGGCATATGGGGAAAACGGCGAGCGGCAGACCTGGCAGGAACGCTCGAAGCTGATCGATCTGATCGAAGCCGTTGCACAGGTCGAAGGGATCGAAAGAATCCGCCTGGGCTCTCTGGAACCGACGATCATCACAGAAGCTTTCGTGGAACGGCTCAGGAAGGTCGGCAAACTCTGCCCGCATTTCCATCTGTCGCTCCAGAGCGGATGCGACAGTGTCCTGAAGCGGATGAACCGCCATTATACGGCGAAGGAATACCTGGAGTGTCTGTCGCTCCTTCGAGGCGCTTTTGATACGCCTGCGGTCACAACCGACGTGATTGTAGGCTTTCCGGGAGAGAGTGAGGAGGAGTTTGCCTGTACCGGGCAATTTCTGGAGCAGGCGCATTTTTATGAAACACACCTGTTCCGGTACTCGATGCGGGCAGGGACGAAGGCCGCACGAATGCCCGGGCAGGTTCCGGAGACGGTCAAGGAAGAGAGGCTCGCCCGTCTTCAGGCCATTGACCGCAGGATGCGGCTTGATTTTGAACGCGCATGGGAAGACAGGAAATCAGAGGTCCTATTTGAAGAAATCGCACAGGCAGGGGAAGACGGCCTGATCAAGGCACCAAACAGCGGCGCACCCAGAAGACAGGCAGACGTGATCCGCCCGGCCGGGAGACAGAACAGTGAAAATGCAAAAGAACCGGTGCGAGGGACCGGAACCGCTGTGCCAGCCCCAGGCCGGGAGAAGCTATATACCGGTTACACCCGCGAATATATCCGCGTGTATGCCAGATCTGCCGAAGACCTGCGTGGACAGGTCAGGCAGGGCCGGCTGGGCAGCGGCGGTGTATTCTGGCCGGATGACTGAGTCCTGATACCACCTGCGGCGACCGAGGGCACTGCGTGCCGGTGACACGCGTTTAGCGCCGTTGCTGATGCCCGGTGGGCACCGTTTAGCACTGTTGCTGATGCCCGGTGGGCACCGTTTAGCACCGGTGTTGATGCCCGGTGGGCACTGTTTAGCACCGACCGGGCCGGCAGGCGAGACTCAGAGCGAAGCGCAGACGCACACCCACAGGCCGGCACACTGGCAGGGGTGTGACTTGAAACCTTGTGTGAATTTGTTACACAGATGTTACAAACCAGGGTTGAATCTTTACGGGATTTCGCATATACTTAAGATAGCTGTTAAGCGAATCGGGAAGGTATCAGAGGACTGCGGACTATGGCTGATTTATACAATACTCAGTATTTTAATGTTGAGACGGATCCTGAGATGCGCGTCAAGAAGGTTCTTGAACTGGTTTATGTCGCCATGACGGAGAAGGGGTATAACCCTGTCAATCAGATCGTCGGGTATATCATTTCGGGCGATCCGACCTATATCACCAGCCATAAGAATGCGCGCAGCATGATCATGAAGGTGGAACGTGATGAGATCGTGGAGGAGCTTCTGAAGGAATATATCCGAAACGAATCGTGGAAGAGACATGCATGATACCTGAAGTACAGATACAGGATTCTTTAAAGAGTGATTACGGTCGGGTCATCGGGCTCGACTATGGTTCAAAGACGGTTGGCGTGGCAGTGTCCGATCCGCTGCGCCTGACCGCCCAGGGTGTGGAGATCATACGGCGTAAAAGCGAGAATAAGCTCAGGCAGACGCTCGCCCGGATCAGTGAGCTCGCATCCAGGTATCAGGCCGAGACGATCGTTCTCGGTTTTCCCCGGAATATGAACGCTACAATCGGAGAGAGGGCTGAGGCTGCGCTTTCATTCGGAAGGATGGTAAAGAAGCGCACGTCGCTTCCTGTTGTCCTGTGGGATGAAAGACTGACAACGGTTGCGGCTGACCGCGCCATGGATGAGACAGGCGTGCGGGACCATAAGGCATATGTGGACGAGATCGCCGCAATGCTGATCCTGCAGGGATATCTGGACAGGCTGAATGCCGGACTGCCGGTGCCCGGAGGGATAGAAGATGATGAATGAGCTGAATAAGATTACACTCACATCACCGCTCGATGGAGCAAAGGTGGAATTGTTTGTGCTGGAGCAGACGAGGATTTCCGGAACCAATTACCTGCTCGCGGCAGATGCGCCGGACGGGGACGGAGAGGCTTATATCCTGAAGGATATCTCCCGTGACGGCGAAGAAGAAGCGGTCTATGAATTTGTCGAGGACGACAGGGAACTGGCCGCGCTTTCAGATGTATTTTCCCAGATGCTGGACGATATAGCACTGGTATAAGAGAACACGTATATAAAAACAGTTCATGGCCACAGGCGATGGACTGTTGCCGGAAGACAAGAAAGAGGGGAGATTTTGAGCAAAACATCAAAACTGAAGATTATACCGCTTGGCGGCCTGGAAGCCATCGGTATGAACATCACTGCGTTCGAGTATGAGGATTCGATCGTAGTGGTGGATTGTGGCCTTGCATTCCCGGAGGACGATATGTACGGGATCGACCTTGTGATCCCGGACATTAGTTATCTGCAGGACAATGCGGACAAGGTGAAGGGCTTTGTGTTTACACACGGGCACGAGGATCATATCGGAGCTCTTCCATATGTGCTCAGGCAGCTGAATGTACCGATTTACGCGACGAAGCTGACGATGGGGCTCATCGAACTCAAGCTGGCGGAGCATGAGCTTTTGAAGACGACGCGCAGGAAGGTGGTGCATCCGGGACAGTCCATCAATCTGGGACAGCTGCGGGTGGAGATCATACGGACGAACCATTCCATCCAGGATGCGGTCGCGCTGGCGATCTACAGTCCTGCCGGAGTTGTCGTGCACACGGGGGATTTCAAGGTGGATTTCACGCCGGTGTTCGGAGATGCCATCGACCTGCAGCGGTTCGCGGAGATCGGGCGCAAGGGGGTTCTTGCGCTGATGTGTGATTCCACGAATGCGGAAAGGCCCGGATATACCGCTTCGGAGAAGACGGTGGGGAGAGCATTTGACACCATTTTTTCAGAACACAGGCGCAGCCGTTTGATCGTGGCGACCTTTGCCTCCAACGTGGACAGGGTCCAGCAGATCATTGACACTGCATATAAGTATAAGCGCAAGGTGGTGATCGAGGGCCGCTCCATGGTGAATGTGATTTCCACCGCGCAGGAGCTTGGATATATCACGATCCCGGATAATACGCTCATCACGCTTGAGGAGATGAAGAATTATACGGACGAGCAGCTTGTTCTGATCACTACCGGAAGCCAGGGGGAATCCATGGCGGCGCTTTCCCGTATGGCTGGCGGCATTCACAAGAAGGTGCAGATCAAGCCGGGAGACGTGATCGTATTTTCTTCCCATCCGATCCCCGGAAATGAGAAGAGTGTGTCGAAGGTCATGAATGAACTGTACGGCAAGGGCGCAGAGGTGATCTTCCAGGATACCCATGTGTCGGGTCATCCATGCCAGGAGGAGATCAAGCTGATTTACACTTTGGTGAAGCCGAAGTACGCGATTCCGGTTCATGGAGAGTACAGGCACAGGGTGGCGCAGGCCAGGATAGCGGCGTCGCTTGGATATGACAACGAACATATTCTGATGATATCGAGCGGAGATGTCCTTGAGATTTCACAGGAGGACGGCGGAAGCGCCAAGGTAGCCGGACATGTTTCCAGCGGCGGAATCCTGGTAGACGGCCTTGGCGTCGGCGATGTGGGCAATATTGTCCTCAAGGACCGCCAGCGTCTGGCGGAGGATGGAATTATCATCGTAGTGCTGACGATGGATGAAGCCGGGCAGGTGACAGCCGGACCGGATATCGTATCGAGAGGCTTTGTCTATGTGCGGGAGTCCGAGGAGCTGATGGACGAAGCATCTGAGGTAGTGGAGGATGCCCTGGAGAGTGTGATCGGAAAGAAAGGGACAGACTGGAGCCGGATCAAAAATGCGATCCGTGATGACCTGGGTGATTTTCTCTGGAGAAGGACGAAGCGAAATCCGATGATCCTTCCGATCCTGATGGAAGAGGAATCGTAACGATTCAGAACAGCCCGAGCATAGTGTACCGTCTTGATGACATCTGCAGTTCAGAACATCGGATTGGATTCATATGCAAGGCGGAGGAAGAAGCCGCAGCGGAGCGAAGTTCGGTTATACCCGTTCATATAATTGAGTGCCAATTGAAACATGTTATTGTACCAATTTGTGTATCGGATCGAAACGATACGAGGAAGAGAATATCGTTAGCGAGTATACATAGCCCGAGGTATGACATGGATACGGAAGTCAGACGAAGACTGGAAGAACTGGTACAGGCGATCCGTGCCAGTGAAGAATGCCGGCAGTTCGAGGAAGCGAAAGCGCATCTGAACGCGGAACCGGCGAAACGCAAACGGACAGATGAGTTCAGGAGAAAAAATTTTGAGTTCCAGAATTCAGAGGACAGTTCATCCGCCCAGGCACAGGTGTCGATGTATCATGAGAGAGAATCACTCAGGCGGGATCCTCTGATCGATTCTTATCTGAACGCGGAGCTTGTCATGTGCAGGCTGCTGCGCCAGGTGAGCCTGGGGGTCATGGAATCCGTGGATCTGGACCTGGATTCCATGGAGGATATTCTATCATGATATACAGTGAAAGACTTCGTGTGTTCCTGCATGCCATGGAACGGCCGGACGTATATTTTGATGGTCTCAGGAGGGAAGCGGAGGAAACAGGAATTCCCATCATTCGGAAAGAGATGGAGCGTTTCCTCCAGGTTCTTCTGGAACTGAAAAATCCCAGGCAGATCTTGGAGGTCGGAACCGCGACGGGATATTCGGCGCTGTGGATGGCATCTGTGACACCCGTTAAGGCTCAGATCACAACGATTGAAAGAGATGCCCTGCGCGCTGAAAAGGCACGCAGGGCTTTTTCCTGTTCGCCGTGGGGAGAGCGGATCGGCCTGATTGAGGCGGATGCGGCCGCGGTATTGGACGGGCTGAAGGAAGATACGTATGATTTTGTTTTCATGGACGCGGCAAAGGGACAGTACATCACATTTCTCCCGCAGGTGCTGCGCCTGATGAAGGAGGGCGGTGTGCTGGTAAGCGACAATGTCCTTCAGGACGGCCTGATTCTTGAGCCGCATACGGCGCTGTCCCACAGGGATCGCACGATCCATATGAGAATGCGGGAATATCTGCGTGCGCTGAAACGGAATGAGAATCTGACGACATCGGTCGTTCCCATCGGTGACGGCGCTGCGGTGTCCATTCTGAAAAA
>CAMJIC010000155.1 GCA_946405675.1 uncultured Clostridia bacterium | reverse complement strand
TTCACTGCCCGGCCGGTCAGTGAACAGCAACCTGGCCAGAGTGTGACTTGTAACCCAGCTGTTACCATTCATCACCCGGCCGGCCAGTGAACAGTGCGGTCACCTCCGTCTTCTGCTCCGCCTCCTGCTGCCGCTGTGCTTCGTCCGTGCCGGGGCGGTGGCTTCTTTGTAATCGGAGCGAACGATGAGGAAGCGCTCCGCCAGGTAAAAGTATCCTTTGTCGGATACGATGAACCGAGGGTCGAGCCTGACGGTGTATCGGAAGTAGGGGTCGCTGCGGCAGTAGTCCGGTGTCCTGTCTTTTTTCTTGTAGCAGAAGTAGTCGATGTAGGATGCTTCGTTGCCGAAGGATTGTTCCAGTTTCCGGGATGGGAGCTTCTGCCAGTCTCCTGCGGGGAAGCGGGCGGTGTTGCGTTCGGTCTGGCCGGTGGTGCTGAGGTAGATGTATGCGGTCGGCCATTTGGAGGTATCCTCCTCGGGAACCGGCTGGGAGGATTCCATTTTCCCTGAGACCGGTGCAGGCTGCTTTTCGCCGTAAGCCTGGGATGGCTCTTTTTCGCCGGATACGGGCAAGGGTTGTTTTTCGCCGGATTCCTGGAACTGCTCTCTTTCGGCCAGGGCTGCTGCCGGCGGCTTTTCGCCGGGGGCATGGTCCGGGATCTCTTCTGACATCATCTCGGCGATACGCTTCGTCACGGGCGGCTTCAGATGGATGACGTATTCCGCCAGGTCGTCCCTGCGGATCTTGTAGAAGAAGCTCGATGCAAGGTCGAGGTCGCGGCACAATTTTTCACAGTCCCGAAGATGAGGCCTCCATCTTACCATCTGCCGGATCGCTCCGGGATCGGGAAGGATCGCTTTCCATTCCTCGTCCGATGTGGGAACCAGCATGGCGGCAAACAGCCTGCGCAGTAGATCCAGCTGGGCGCGGTCTCTCAGGTCCAGCGGGAGGGATGCGAGGTTATATTCCGTCTGTTTGCTGATCGAGGGATATTCCGACTCGATCAGACGGCAGATAAACAGCTCTGTCGTCGTATCCGCCTTGACAAAGGGTTCTCCTGCCTCAGAGCTTGTCCAGGCGCGGTATATGAGGCTCAGCGGCAGTTCCTTTTCCACCAGAAATGCCGGAAGCTCCAGCGGCGCTGTCCTGGACGGGACATCCTCTTCCTGGAGCTTGAGCCGTATTTCTTCCCTGTCCTGGGCTCTCCATGTGTTGACGTAACCCACAGGGAACCTTCCATAGCGGCCTGCCCTTCCTGCGACCTGCTTGACGGTCTGGGAATCCAGGCGGATCTCCTTGCGGTTGATGAACTTGGTGATGTCACGGAAAATGATCCGTTCGATGTTGTAGTTCTGGCCGATGGCGATGGCGTCGGTTGCGACCAGGCAGTCTGTCTGGCCGTCTTCGAACTTGCGCGCCTCTTCCATCTTGACCTCATAGGGAAGCTTCCCGTAAACGATGGATGGCGTCATGCCGTGTTCCTCCAGCCATTCCGCCATCTGGTGGGCGCCGAGCCGTGAGAAGACGATGTATGCGTCATTCTTCCTCGGTCCTTCGAAGGGCTCCTCTTCAAACCGAAGCTCGCTGGTGCGCTGGTGCTCGATGACCTCCCAGGTATCCCCGCACAGCTCGATGAGGCGTTTGGTAATATCGAGTCCGCTCCAGGCACAGCACACACACACCGTCGGCGCGTTCACCCCCAGGATCGCGTTGGTATAGAGGGATCCGTCTTCCCCGGAAATGAGCTGGCATTCGTCGATCACCGCGCAGTCGTAGGGGTGATTGTAATCCAGCATGCCGATGGTCTCGGAAATATGCTTCGCGCCCTGCTCCAGCTCCTTCTCCTCCCCTGTGGCAAAAGAGCATTTCACCCCATAGCTGCGGACGACCTCCCTGCCCTCATAGGCGAGCATGCGCAGAGGGCTCAGATACACGCCTGAGGGAGCATGCGCCATCATTTCCATGGAATCATGGGTCTTGCCGGTGTTGGTCCCGCCGACGTGGATGATGAAATGCCTCCGGATCGCACGGGCTGCCGGGAAGAGGTCCGGGATATGCGCGGGCGTGGAAAAGCCGATGGAATCAAACAGCTCCAGCATCTCAAGGGCGGGAAGAAGCCCGAACCTGGCGGCGCAGGCGCGCAGGAGCTTTGTATCCTTGCCGATCTCAGAGGCGATGTAGCCGATGATCATCATGCGGCCCAGATCCTTGCGCGTGGTGAGCATGCCGGCGATCATGAATTCCTCCGGCCAGAAGAATCCATTGTCCCCATAGTCGCGCCCCTTGCCGCGGCGTCCATCACGGGGGGAACGCTCCTTCCGGGCCGGATCGGAACCGCTCTCCAGGAAGTACCGGTTCCGCACCCGGCGGATGAGATCTCTCTCATGCGCCTCGACCAGTTCCCTGGATACCCTGCGGCGCAGAATGAACAGGACATTCTCATTCTCCTTCCCGGAGTGGATCCGCATGCCGCACACGCCGTTCATCAATTCTTCCTGCTGGAGCTGGTATTCAAATACACGCCTTGCCTCATCATCGGAGCTAAGGCGTGAAAGGCTGCATCCGGTATTCTCATAGGCCAGCCGGATCTCCTTTGCGTAGTTGATCCTCTCCAGGAGCTCTTCCTTCAGCCTGACCGCCTCCTCGTCCAGCTCGGCCAGGAGGCGCCGTGGGATCAGGTCTTTCATGTCTTTCCGGGTCAATTCCGGGATTTGTTCTCGCATATCGGTATTTGCCTTTGCTTTTGTTAAAATCTGGTATTTGCCTTTGCTTCTGCCAAAACCTGTTACTTGCTTTTGCTAAAATCTGGTACAGCCGCGCAGATCCAGGCCTTCCCGGCCGGATGTGCGTGGCTGCATTACGTGCTTATTAAGGTATATCTTTCCCAATCACGGGGTCACTGATCACTCCACGATCAGGTCGTCCGGGACTGCCTCTTTCACATAGCCGATGTCCGCCTCTGTCTCGTAGCGCAGGTCCGCCAGATCCCGTCCGCTCAGGCTCTCGTAGTCTCCTCCTCCGGTGTAGGGGGCAATGGTGTCCGGTTTAACGCCGGATACGCTGCTTTGGGCAACGAGGCCTGCCATCTGTTCCGGGGTTTCTTGGCTCCTGAGCTTCCTTGCGCAGATCAGAAGGCGTGAGTCGCTGTAAACATAGCTGCAGGTAGACAGCGTGAGAAGCCTGTCCCCAAAGGCTGTGTCCACCGGGATCTCATAATATGACTTTTCCTTCAGGTATCCGGTATAGTGCTCAAAGGAAGCCGGTTCGAAATTCCACACGATCTCGAGAAAATAGTTCTCCGCGCTCATGTCAACGTTCACGTCCGTGACCGCGTAGGGAACGTAATACTCTATCCCGGAAAGCGTCTGGAGCGTGATCAGCGGATGGGTCTGGAGATAGCTGATGTCCCGGTAATTGTTCAGCCGCCCGAATACCGCCCCGCCCTTCATGTTGTGTCCATGGATGATGACCTGATCATCGGCCGGGAAGAACCTGCATCTCGAATCGAAAAAGGCGGATCCGTTGACATCCTCCGCGCCGAAGGCGTTGTGGTTCAGGTAAAAGTCGTTGTCGGTGGTCTGGGTGACATATTCCTCAATCGCACCGCCGACATTCAGGATCGCAACGATCTCCTCGCTGTAATCCCTCTGCAGCTGCACAATCGCCGGATCAGCCTCCTTTCCTGTCTCTTCCAGGTACCATCTCAGGCGTTCATTGGAGTTCATGCCTAACGTCTGCGCCGAAAGCACACGCTCCGGCCCCACCTCAACGAAATAAACAGGCCCTGCCCACGCCATGCTCCCAAGGCAGGACGCGGCACTGAAGGCAAGAAGGACAAGAGCTATTCGCTTATGGAAAGATTTCATAAATTACATCGTCCTCTGTAACATCGTCCTCCGGGCGGGGTGGAACCTGAAATGCAGGCTTCAGAAGAACATCTCCTGCGCTTTTTTGATGTACCTGACAAACAGGATCAGCACCACGAAAAATATAGCTGTCAGACCAAGGTATAAGTAATTGTTGACCGGCTTTACATAATCGGAGTACAGGCCCAGCGCGCCGGAGGCAATGGCGCACATCGCAAAGAGAAGAAGCTTCGGAGCGATGTACTTCTTGTATCCCTCCATGTCCTTGCAGCGCTTCGCGGAACCGGACTGTATCAGAACGCCTTCCTTGATCTGGTTTTTGAACTTCAGCAGATACCAGGCATAAAGCAGGTATCCTCCGGCACCGACCATGATAAAGTCCATGATGCCGAACATCTGATTTGTATCCATTGCGTGTCTCCCATTTCCGCCCGGCATAGCCGTGGAGCTTGTCTTAAATATTAATCCGTGAAAGATCCTGATCTCACAGTCCGAGCCACTTGGCGACCTCGCCCTCCATATCAGGGACATCCACAACAGTGTCATGCCGAATCAGCGCGTGCTGTACTTCCAGGATGGCCTTCGGTATCCCAACCCCTGAGATCTCATGCAGCATGTCGATCAGCTGATCGTCGCTCAGCTGCGCTTCCCCTTTCTGGGCAAGCTCCGGGCGGATTGCCGTGACGACGCTCCTGACGAACTTGTAGGGGCTTGCCGTGGACACGACCAGGGTCTTCTCCTGATCCTCGATCTCATTGCGGTACCTGTGGTACACGCTTGAGGCCACAGCCGTATGCGGGTCGATCACATATCCGGACTCCTGCCAGACCCTGCGGATCTCCTCCGCAGTCTGCTTCTCCGTCGCATAGTAGGCGTAGAAGCCGTACTCCTTCATGTCCGCGCGCATCTCCTCACTGATCTGATAGGAGCCTTCTTTGGAGAGCTGATCCATGAATGTGCTCGTCATCTGGGTATGCAAGTCGGCCGATTCATAAATGAGCCGTTCCAGGTTGCTGGAGACCAGGATGTCCATGGACGGGGAGCTGGTCAGCTTAAATTCCCTGTTGCGGTTATATTCGCCGGTATGGAAGAAGTCCGTCAGGACACGGTTTTCATTGGACGCGCAGATCAGGTTCTCCACCGGCAGCCCCATCATCTTCGCGTAGAACGCGGCCAGGAGATTGCCGAAATTTCCGGTGGGGACGCAGATGTTGATCCGGAAGCCTGCCGGGATCTTCCCTTCCTTCACCAGCTGCCCATAGGCATAAAAGTAGTAAACGATCTGCGGCACCAGCCTTCCGATGTTGATGGAGTTGGCGCTGGAGAAGCGCTTGCCGCTTTTCTCCATCCGCTCCTGGATCGCTTTGTCAGCGAAAATCTTCTTGACCGCGGTCTGCGCATCGTCAAAATTCCCACGGATGCCGACCACATGTACATTTTCCCCGGGCTGCGTCACCATCTGCTTCTCCTGGATCGTGCTCACGCCGCCCTTGGGATAGAAGACGATGATCCTGGTTCCGGGCACATCGGCAAAGCCTGCCATCGCGGCCTTTCCGGTATCTCCGGAGGTCGCGGTCAGGATCACGATCTCATCGGTCACGCCGTTTTTCTTCGCCGCGGTCGTCATCAGGTGCGGAAGGATGGAGAGCGCCATATCCTTGAATGCGATGGTGGCGCCGTGAAACAGCTCCAGGTACCACGCGCCGCCCGCTTCCTTCAGGCGCGTGATCTGGGGGATGTCAAACTTGCTGTCATACGCGCAGCTGATGCAGTGCTTCAGCTCCTCCTCCGTGAAATCCGTCAGCAGCATGCTCATGATTTTCAGCGCGACCTGCTGATAGGACTGGTTTGCAAGATGCTCGAAGGAATCCGTGTACTCCGGAAAATGATCCGGCACATACAGTCCGCCGTCCGGAGCGATCCCCTGCAGAATTGCCTCAGAGGCAGTCGCCGTAAGATGCCCGCTCCTGGTACTCTGGTAAATGATCTGATCCTTTTCCATCTTAATCTCCCTTCTGCCTGCATGTATAAGCAGCGCAAGCCGACCCGCCGGTATGCATCCGATCCATACCTGCTATACGCTTCCGGAACGCTCCTGGCGCAA
>CAMJIC010000154.1 GCA_946405675.1 uncultured Clostridia bacterium | reverse complement strand
TAGCCTGCCCGACCGTTCAGTGAACAGCAACCTGGCCAGAGTGTGACTTGTAACGCTGGCGGGGGTGTGACTTGTAGCTTTTGCAAAGTGATCGGCAGAGGTCTTTCCGCCGGTCTTTTTTTATGCGTTTTTCCTAAAATGAGAAAAAGATTTGCACCTGTCGCGACAGTATGAGATAATCTCTCTTATATGATTGAAAGAAACAGACACACAGCAATTCATGATGTTGAGGAATGAAAAGTGAGAAGATTTACATTCAGAGGGGGAGTTCACCCGTATGATGGAAAGGAGCTGACGGCGGAAAAGCCGGTCAGGGTTCTGGAAGCGGGAGAGGAGCTTGCCTTTTTGCTGTCCCAGCATATCGGCGCACCGGCGAAGAGCATCGTCAAAAAGGGTGACCGCGTGCTGGTGGGACAGATTATCGCGGAAGCAGGAGGGTTTGTCTCGGCACCGGTCTTTTCTTCGGTTTCCGGAACTGTGAAAGGGATCGAGAAGCGCAGGAACGCACCTGGCATGCTGACTGACGCGATCATCGTGACGAATGACTTTGCCTATGAGAAGGCTCAGACAACGCCGCTTCCGGGGATGGAAGCATACTGTAAATTAAGGGAGACAAGCCAGCAAGAACGGTCGGAATACAACCTTGTTTCCAGGAGCGCGGAGGAATCCCTTCAGCTGATCCGTCCGGATGAACGCCTTAGGCCTTTGTCTGCAGGTGATGTGATGGACAGGATCAGGCAGGCCGGCATCGTCGGAATGGGCGGGGCAGGGTTCCCGACCCATGTCAAGCTGTCCCCCTCCGATCCGGAGAAGATCGATTACATCCTGGTGAACGGTTCCGAGTGTGAACCGTATGTCACCTGTGATTACCGTCTGATGTGCGACCGGCCGGGAGAACTGATCGCCGGCCTGAAGGCGGTGCTGAAGCTCTTCGGGAGCGCAAAGGGAGCCTTCTGCATTGAGGATAACAAGCCGAAGGCGGTTCAGATCCTTACGGATGCGCTGCGCCATGAGGAGTCGATCTATGTCGCTCCCTGCAGGACGAAGTACCCGGAGGGGGCTGAGCGGAACCTGATCAAGGCGATCACGGGACGTGAGGTCAATTCCAAGATGCTGCCGGCGGACGCAGGATGCATTGTGATGAATGTCAGTACGATCTTCGCGATCTTCGAGGCGGTGTATCTGGGACAGCCGTTGTACCGGAGGATCCTGACGATTTCAGGAGACGCGGTGGTCAATCCGGAGAATTTCCTTGTGCCAACCGGGGTTACCTTCGGGGAGGTCGCTGAGAAAGCCGGAGGGTTCCTTCAGACACCGGAGAAGCTGATCGCCGGCGGGCCGATGATGGGATTTGCCCAGAGTGATTTCTCCGGCATTGTGACAAAGACCTCCAGCGCGCTGACCGCGTTTTGCTATGACCTTGTTTCCCGGATCAGGGAGACACCCTGCATCAACTGCGGACGGTGCGTGGATGCCTGTCCGGCCCGCCTGGTGCCGAGCCATCTGGCAGATATGGCAAAGAAGCTGGATCTGGAGGCGTTTGAAGAAAACTATGGGCTGGAATGCGTGAACTGCGGATCCTGTTCCTTCAGCTGCCCGGCGGGAAGGCCGTTGGCAGCACTGGTCAATCAGGGCAGGCAGATGGTGCTGGCAGCAAGAAGAAAAGCCAGAAAATAAGGAAAAGAATTAAGGAGAATCTATGAATTCGAAACTACAGGTTTCCGCTTCCCCGCATACAAGGGGGATGGTGACCACAAGGAAGATCATGCTCCTTGTGCTCTGCGCGCTGATGCCGGCATGCCTGATGGGGGTGCTTGCGTTTGGCGCTCATGCGCTTGGGGTGCTGGTTGTATCGGTCCTTTCTGCGGTGGCATCGGAGTTTCTTTACGAGAAGCTTCTGCATAAGCCGGTCACGGTCTCAGATGGCTCCGCTGCCGTTACGGGACTTTTGATCGGAATGAATATGCCGCCCCAGATCGATCTGTGGATCCCGTGTCTGGGATCTGTCTTTGCGATCGTTGTCATCAAGCAGCTTTATGGCGGCCTTGGCCAGAACTTTATGAACCCGGCTCTTGGCGCAAGGTGTTTTCTGCTGATCTCATTTGCCGGAAAGATGACGACCTTCACGCCGGGCAGCGGCGTGCTGAAGCTTGTGACAAACGTGCCGGCAACCACGGACGCGTTGTCCGGGGCAACGCCTCTGGCCTATTTTAAGACAGGCGCTTTATTTGACCTCAAGGCTTTGTTTCTTGGGACGACCCTGGGATGCATCGGTGAAGTCAGCGCCATTGCCATTCTGGCAGGAGGGATTTTCCTGCTGGCCATGAAGGTCATCCGGATCCGCATTCCTGGCAGCTATCTTGGAACCTTTGCGGTCCTGACCCTGCTTACCGCGTCTGTGCGCGGATATGACCAGCCGTTCCTGTTCACGCTCCAGGAGCTGTGCGCAGGCGGTCTCATGCTCGGCGCGTGGTTCATGGCAACCGATTATGTGACCAGCCCGATCACTGCCATGGGGCAGATTGTGTTCGGATGCGCACTCGGTTTTTTGACCTGGGTGTTCAGGATGATCGGCTCCGGCACGGAAGGCGTATCTTACTCGATCATTTTCATGAACCTGCTGGTGCCTGTGATCGAACGTTATACCAGGCCGGTGGCTGCCGGAATGGCGCGGGAGAGCCGTGAGAACAGACGCCTGGTGAAGGAGAACAGGAAGGAAGCAAGACGCTTGAAGGCGGCCGGAAAGAAGGAGGACGCATGAGCGATAGAAAGAATCTGAATCAGGATGACAGGAATGCCAAGGCCCAGGTGTTCGGAGAAGAACCGGATCCGTCGGGCATTCACCGCACTTCGGATGAGATCTATACCGGACAGGAATATCAGTCTTCCGCAAGGAAAGATGAGAAGGAAAAGAAGGACAGTGTCATTAAGGACATCTTGATCCTGGTGATGATCACCCTTGTTGCCGGATGCCTTCTGGGGGCTGCCTACGGCGTGACGAAGAATCCTATCGCCCAGGCCCAGGCCAAAGCCGAGGCTAAGGCCCAGAAAGAGGTGACGAAGGATTCGTATCATTTTGAAACGCTTTATTCCGCCGGTGCTTCGGGAGGAGATGAGGGACAGCCCATTTCCGAAGCGCTGATTGAGAAGATTAAGTCGACAGGGCTGTCGTCAACCTCTGTCACAAAGATCGATGGCGCATATTCAGAGGACGGAAAGCTGGCAGGATATGTCATCACGGCCCGGGATCCGGACGGATACGGCGGTGACGTGGAGCTGATGTGCGGCATTTCGCCGAATGAGGACGGAACCGTGACGCTGGAGGGGATCTCCTTCCTGACCCTGACAGAGACTGCAGGTATGGGAATGCGTGCCAAAGAGGATGAATTCAAGAATCAGTTTTCCGGAAAGAAGCTGAAAGAGGGTGAATTGATCCTGTATACGAAGAGCGGCGCGTCGAAGGAGAATGAGATTGATGCCATCAGCGGCTGCACCATCACTACTTCGGCTGTGACGGACGATGTCAATGCCGCGCTGATCACAGCCTGGGAGCTGATCGGAGATGGGAAGGAGGCACAGAAATGAGTGCGAAGAATCCAGGGAGCGCGATCGGTCCGGCCCGCGGCATGAGACGGTTTGACCTGAGCCGCTACATCCATCTGAAAAAAGACACCGCCCCTGAGCGGATTGTGAACGGGATCTATTTTGAAAACCCTGTGTTCATGCTTGCGCTGGGCATGTGCCCGACACTTGCGACGACGACCTCTGTGACAAATGCTGTCGGCATGGGGCTTTCTACGACGGCAATCCTGATGATGTCCAATCTGTTCATATCGCTTCTGAGAAAGATTATCCCGGAACGGATGAGAATGCCGTCCTACATCGTGGTCATTGCTTCGTTTGTCACGATCGTAGACTTCCTGATGCAGGGCTTCACGCCTGCGATGTATGAATCCCTTGGCGTGTATATCCCGCTGATTGTTGTCAACTGCATTATCATGGGAAGGGCGGAGGCTTATGCAGGAAAGCACAGCCCCCTGGTCAGCCTGGCGGACGGATTCGGCATGGGGATCGGATTCACGGCTGCCCTGATCGTGGTCGCGGCAGTGAGGGAGCTTCTGGGCAACGGAACGCTGGCTGGCGTGCGTGTCATGCCTGCGGCCTATGAGCCCATCAGCATCTTTGTGCTGGCTCCAGGCGCGTTCCTGGTGCTGGCAGTGTTCGTGGCCATCATGAACCGTCTGCATATCGGAGCTGCCAGAAGGAAAGACTGGGATCCCACCGGAAAGTTCGTATGCGGCGACTGCCGCAGCTGCCCGCGTGTGACCGGGTGCAGCGGAAAGCCGGAGACAGAGGCAGCCAATCACAGCCATGGAGGAAGAGGATAATGTCATTTTCAGCGATCATGATGCTGGTCGTAACAACGATCCTTGCAAATAACGTCGTACTGAGCCAGTTCCTCGGGATCTGCTCCTTCCTTGGTGTCTCCCAGAAGACGGAGACCGCCAGCGGAATGGGGGGAGCATTGACCTTCGTCCTGACACTGGCCAGCTTTGTGTGCGGTCTTTTGTACCATCTGGTTCTGGTTCCGTTCCATCTCGAATATCTTAAGACGATCGTCTTCATCCTGATCGTTGCTGCGCTGGTTCAGTTCGTGGAGATGTTCCTGAAAAAATACATGCACAGCCTTTATGAGGCACTGGGAATCTACCTTCCGCTGATCACCACCAACTGCGCGGTGCTTGGCGTAGCCTTGCTGAATGTACAGAAAGACTATAACATTGTGGTCGGCACCGTTTATGGCCTGGCAACCGCCCTCGGCTACTGGGTCGCGATTGTCATCCTCTCTTTCCTGCGGGAAAAGATGACGGACAATGATATTCCGCGTCCGTTCAAAGGCTTTCCGATCGTAATGGTCACATCTGCCCTGATGAGCATCGCATTTTTCGGATTCGCGGGCCTGAAGTAAAGAAATTGGAAGAGTAATTGTTCCGAACAGCCCGAAGCACTTGCTGCTGAGGGCGTATGAAAGTGTAAATGAAGTGGCATCGGGCGATTCAGGATGCGAAGCATCGCCCGATGCGTAATTGTTCAGAACAGGTTCTGAACAGTTACCTGGAAGAAAGGAAAACAGACATGACAGATATGATATTCGCCGCCGTCATGATCGGAGGCGTAGGTCTGTTCGTAGGCGTATTCCTTGGCTTTGCGAGCAAAGTATTTGCTGTTAAGGTCAATCAGAAAGAAAAGGATATCCTTGAGATCCTTCCCGGCGCGAACTGTGGTGCCTGCGGATATTCCGGGTGCGCGGCATTGGCCGCAGCCCTTGCGCGGGGAGAGGCGAGCGCGAACTCCTGTGTCGTCGGCCAGGAGCCGGTGGCCAATCAGATCAAGTGGATCATCGGCGGCAAGAGCGACAGGGTTGTGCGCAATGTCGCCTTTGTGCGCTGCACGGGGGACTGTGACCAGACCTTTGACCGTTATGAATATTCAGGCCCCGGAACCTGCGCGAGCGTTTCCCTTGCGCCCCAGGGCGGGCCGAAATCCTGTTCCTATGGCTGCATCGGCTGCGGTGACTGCGTGAAGATGTGTGAGTACGGAGCGCTTTCCATCCAGCGGGGCGTGGCAGTGGTAGATCAGGAGAAATGCCTCGATTGCCGTAAGTGTATCGCTACATGTCCGAAGGGTGTGATCATTGAAGTTCCTTATTACAGAGCTTCCCACATCGGCTGCATGAACCCGCTCAAGGGCAAGAGCGTTACGGAAAGCTGCAGGATTGGGTGTATCAGCTGCGGGAAATGTGTCAGAGACTGCCCGGCCCAGGCGATCACCATGGAGGGCGGTTTCCCTGTGATAGATTATGAAAAGTGCACCGACTGCGGAAAGTGCCGGGACAATTGTCTCCGCCACTGTATTGTATGAGAAAAGTAACTGTTCAGGACAGCCCGAAGCACTTGCTGCTGAGGGCGTATGAAAGTGTA
>CAMJIC010000153.1 GCA_946405675.1 uncultured Clostridia bacterium | reverse complement strand
GCGCCGATGTCCAGACAGGTTTTTTCCCGCACCGTGATCGGAAACACTTTCAGGGCTTTCTCCAGTTTCAAGCCGCCGCGGCTGACATACGGCAGCGTATGCCCTCTCACCTCGATGGAAGCCGTCTCCTCGAAAACCGCTCCCGCCTTATCCTCTTTCTGTCCGTTTACATAGACCTGGCCGGCCAGGATGGTCGTCTTTGCCTTTTCCCTGGAAGGGAAAAAACCGCCTCTTACAAGCAGGAGATCCAGTCTCTCTTTCATACGTATAATCCGATCATCCTTGTACGGATCCTCTTATATATGCTCTCCGCGTCCAGTGCCGTTTCCTGCTTCAAAAGGTCAACAGAGCCTGCCTCGATGTAAGCATCCGGCAGCGCCACACACTCCACCGGCACCGTCTCTCCCATCGCGTTCAGGCTTGACAGCACCTGGCTGCCAAAGCCCCCCGAGATCACATTTTCCTCCAGCGTAACGATCAAGAGATGGCTTTGCGCCGCCTCCCGGAGCACCTTCTCATCCAATGGCTTGATAAACCGGCAGTTGACCAGTGTGCAGTTTGCCCCCTCCATCTTTAGCATGGCGCGCACCTGAAGGGCTGTCTCCACCATGCTGCCTGCTGCCAGGAGACAGATATCCGATTCATCATAAAGGATCTCCCATTTCCCCAGACGGATGGGGGCGCGGAAATCCTCCAGGCCGTCATATGCCCTGCCGCGGGGATAACGGATCGCAGCCGGCCCAGGTGCCCTCCGGACCGCCCACTTCAACATGTCCGCAAGCTCCCATTTGTTCTTCGGCGCCATGACAGTCATATTCGGGATCATCGTCAGGTAGGAAAGGTCAAAGATCCCCTGATGTGTCTCTCCGTCCGCCCCCACCAGGCCTGCCCGGTCAATGGCAAAGATGACATGCAGGTTCTGGAGGCAGACATCATGGACGATCTGGTCAAAGCCGCGCTGCAGGAAAGAGGAATAGACCGCAAATACAGGAATCATGCCTCCCACTGCAAGGCCTGCGCAGAAGGTGACGGCATGTGCCTCAGCGATCCCCACATCAAAAAAGCGGTCCGGATACATACCGCGAAACCTTTTCAGCCCGGTTCCATCCGGCATGGCCGCAGTGACCGCACATAGATTCGGAGTTTTCTTCCCCTCCTTGCACATGACCGTACTGAAGATGTCGCTCCAGTCAGCCTTTTCCTTTTTCTTTGCAGGCAGCCCGGTCTCAATCTCAAAAGGGCCGGTTCCATGAAAACGCGCCGGCATGCGTTCCGCCGGTGAATAGCCCTTGCCCTTCTTGGTCAGGACATGGACAACGACAGGCCCCTCTACCTTCTGCGCATTCTGAAAGACCGTTACCATCCGCTCCAGGTTGTAGCCGTCGATGGGGCCAAAATACTTGATCCCGAGCTGTTCAAAGAAGGATCCCGGGAGCAGGATCGACTTCAGGTTATTCTTCATGCCCCTGATCCGGCGGATCACTGCCTCCCCGCCCCCGGAATGGCGCAGCGCATCCTCAGTCGCCTTCTTCAGGCTGGTATATGCCTCATTTGTCCGGATGCTGGAAAGGTACGAAGACAAACCGCCCACATTCTCCGAGATCGACATCCCGTTATCGTTGAGGACGATGATAAAGTTTGTCTTTAACTGGGACGCATTGTTCAGCGCCTCATATACCATCCCTCCGGTAAAGGAACCGTCACCGATCACTGCGGCTACGTGGTAATCCTCATGCATCAGATCCCTTGCCCGGGCGATCCCAAGGGCAGCGGAGATAGAGGTGGAGCTGTGCCCGGTATCAAACACATCACACTCGCTCTCCTCCCGCTTCGGGAATCCCGACAGACCGCCCAGTTTCCTGAGGCTGTCAAACCCTTCCCTGCGCCCGGTCAGGATCTTATGGGTATATGACTGATGGCCCACATCCCATACGATCTTATCCTCAGGCAGCGTAAAAGTAAGATGGAGAGCCATCGTCAGCTCGATCACGCCAAGGTTCGACGCAAGATGGCCTCCGGTGACCGACAGCTTCTCGATCAGAAAAGACCTGATCTCCTGCGCCAGCACAGGCAGCTCTTCCTTCGGTATCTTCTTGATATCGTTTTCCTGATTGATCTTTTCCAGTACCATGTGTCGCCTGCCATCCTCTTCTTGTATCCATCCAGAAACCTGCTCAGAAAGCAAAAAACATGATCACGAAACGCACCGCGCCCCCAGGATCTGTCACCTGCGCCTTGTCGCCAGCTCCTCCAGAAGCATACGCAAAAATTCATGCCGTACACCCAGACGGTCAAACTCTTCCAGTGCCTGGGACGAGAGCCTCTCCACCCGGGCCTTGCCGGCCGGAACGCCAAATAAAGACACAAAGGTGGTTTTCTTGTTCCTGACATCCGAGCCGATGGGTTTCCCAAGCTCAAGCTCGCTCCCTGTCAGATCCAGGATATCATCCCGGATCTGAAAGGCCAGTCCGATCTTATGCCCCACGGATTCCAGAATACCGACTTCCTCATCCCCGGCTCCCGCAAGTACGGCACCGATCATCAGGCTCGCCTCGATCAGAGCCGCCGTCTTGTGGCCGTTGATGAACTCCACCATACGCTCCGTCAGCGCCCTGCCCTCGCATTCCACATCGCAGGACTGGCCGCCAAGCATGCCATGGATCCCGCTTTTGGCACTCAGGATCTGGAGCGCCTTCGCGGTCCGCTCCAGCTGCTTTCCGCTGGCTGTCTCAAACGCACGGCACGCAGTCTCATATGCGTAATTGAGCAAAGCGTCCCCTGCCAGGATCGCCATTGCCTCTCCATACTCCTTATGCGTGGTCTTGCGCCCGCGCCTCATGTCATCATTGTCCAGTGCCGGCAGGTCATCATGGATCAGGGACGAGTTATGGATCATCTCCATCGCAGCCATGAACGGCCCTGCCTTGGAATCTGTCCCGCCGAACATCTGGTAAGTACATTCCATCATGATTGGCCGGATCCGCTTCCCGCCTGCCTCAACACTATAATTCATTGCAGAAAGCAATGTCTTCTGAAATCCGCTTTCTTTCGGCAGATAGTCTGCAAGCACTGCGTTCACATGCTGCATCCTGGCCTTCAATTCATCCTGGAATTCCATAACAATACCGCCTCATTCCACCCATTCGCTGTCATCGAGCGGGGACATCTGCGCCTCCTGCTGCGTATGCTGCAGGACCTGAACCTGTTTCTGTACCATATCGATCCTCTGGTCAGCCATCCTGAGAAGCTCGCTTCCTTCCTGATACAGGGCAAAGGAATCCTCAAGGCTCACAGCCGGATCCTCCATGGCTTTCGTAATCTCTTCTATCCTGGAAAAAACCTGTTCAAGCGTCAGGCTTTCTTTTGCGTCTTTCTCCTGTGCCATATCCATCTCCATTCCTGCCTGATTGTTACACCCAAAACCATGCAGTTTTCTGCTTCCCTGGCCGCCTGAAAACCATTTAACAGGAACAAGGCGGAACCAACGGAAACTTTGCCCGGTTTCCGAAACTGCCTGTCCCTTATGAGCCGTGGCATTCTGCGTCGGTTACAACGGCACAGATCGTCCCATCCTTCACATGGATCAGGAGAGGATCATCTGTCTTCACCGAAAGGACGGAGGCAACTGCCCTGTGATCAGCCGTTTCCACATATGCGTAGCCCGAATCCAGCTTTGCCTGGGGGGACAACGCCATAAGGCGGCTTTCAAGTACCTCGTGCCTGTGCCTGGCCTTCATCAGGCTCTCTGACATCCGAAGAGAAATCCTCTCTTGATATCGCTGTGAAAGCTGCGACGCATCCTTGCATCTGGATCCCATGGCACGGTCCATCCGCTCAGAGGACATCAGCAGGAACTGGCGGCTTTGCTGCAGCTTTCCCTCCGGCCCCTTCAGTCTGAGGGTCACCTTCAGCCGGTCCAGAGTCTGCCTTCCGGAACGGATCGACTGGAACATCAGACGGTCCAGCCTGGCCTGCCTCTCCCTCAGGGAAATGAGCACGCCGGCCATATCTTCCACCGCCAGCTCCGCGCCGGCAGACGGTGTCGGTGCCCTCAGGTCAGCGACAAAATCCGCAATCGTTGTATCCGTTTCATGCCCAACCGCGGAGATCACGGGTGTCCGGCAGTTCCATATGGCCCGGGCCACGATCTCCTCATTAAAGGCCCACAGATCCTCGATGGAGCCGCCGCCCCTTCCGACGATGATGACATCACACAGCCCCAGCGCATCCAGCGCCTCAATCCCGCTGACGATGCTCTGGGCCGCGCCGTCCCCCTGTACGGTGGCCGGACACAGGATAATACGGATGCCGGGATTGCGCCTTTTGGATACCGTGATGATGTCGCGAACCGCAGCGCCGGTCCTGGCTGTCACGACTCCCAGCGTACGCACATACTTCGGGATCGGCTTCTTATAAGCTTCGTCAAACATGCCCATCTCAAGAAGCTTTTTCTTTAACGCCTCAAACCTCTCATACAGTACGCCGATGCCGCCTTCCTTCCGGATTCCCTTCGCGTAGAGCTGATACGTCCCATCACGCTCATAGACTGCGATCTGGCCGTAAACGACCACGCTGTCGCCGTCCCGAAGGCGTTCCTTCAGCCTGCGGGCATCTGCTGCCCACATGGCACACCTGATCTGGCTGCTTTCATCCTTGAGCGAGAAATACAGGTGCCCGCTGGAGGCATACTTGACGTTGGAAAGCTCGCCCCCGACCAGGAGGGCATTCAGTGCCGGGTCCTCCCGGAACATGGAACTGATATGATGGTTGACCTGGCTTACCGTGTAAACACGCGGCTTTTGCATGGCGGCCATCATTCCCCCCGTTTCTGGATCTTTCCCAGAATTCCGTTGACAAATGAATACGAATCCTCCCCGCCGAACTTCCTGGCCAGAAGAACAGCTTCATTGATCGCAACCTTTGGCGGGATCGTATCATCATACACAAGCTCATATACGCCCAGCCTAAGAATGGAAAGATCCGTACGGTTCATTCGCCGGATCGTCCACGAGACGGAACACTCTTCGATCAAGCTGTCGATCTGTCTGAGATGCTCCAGGACAGACCGCGTCTTCTGAAGGATCTCCTCCCGGTCTTCCTCGCCGACGTTAGCAGGCGCGTACTCCAGGCCGTCGCCTTCCATATGGGTAAAATAGAGCTCGAGCTGCCTGGCTTCCTCTTCCCCTTCGTCATAAAAATCTGCTGTGAACAGTTCCCGGAAGACATGCTCCCTTAATTCTCTTCTGGTCATATTCCCTCTCTGGCTCATTCATGAGTCTGGAACCAAACTTTTCTAAAAGCGCCGGATATAACAAAAACGGCCTTCTGTCCGCACACACTCAGCTATGGAGTTCGTCCGGCCAAAAGGCACATTTGTGATATGGAGACAGCTCCCAGTCATCACTGGCTGTTCTCTTCCACCTGTGATTTATCCATGACAACGGTGCTGACCCTGACATTGACCTCAGATACATTCAGTCCTGTCATCGTCTCGATCGCGGTGGCTACCCGGTCCTGCACCTTCGCGCTGGTCTCCGGGATGTTGTATCCATAACGGATGTTGACCTTCAGCCAGACATGAACCTCCCCGTCCTCTACCGTCAGGCGAATGCTCTTCCCAAGTCCTTTGATTCCGAGCTTTCCGATCACTTCCCTTGTCGCGTTCCCTGCAAGCGAAGCGACTCCCTTGACGTCAGATGCTGCAAGGCCGGCTATGATTGCGACGACATCATCCGCAACCCGTACCTCGCCTATCTCTCCGGCTCTGATCGTGTTCACATGTGTTGTCTCACCAGCCATAATGTCTTTCTCCTTTGTTCAGAAAATGATATCGATCTTCTTTGAACCGATTGTATCCCAATCTGCCTGAAAATACAAGATAAAGCGGGCCGCCAATTGCAGGTCGCGGCCAAACGTTGTTGCAAGTCACACTCTGGCCAGGTTGCTGTTCACTGCCCGGCCGGTCAGGCTATGGATTGCGTCGGAGG
>CAMJIC010000152.1 GCA_946405675.1 uncultured Clostridia bacterium | reverse complement strand
TGCGGACGAAATCCTCACTCTATAATGCCTTCAGCCTGAGACATAGCCTGAGACATGGAACATAATAAAGCCCGCAAACCCGGCAAATTTAATACTTTTTAGTCTTCAGGGCGGGGTGAGATTCCCCACTGGCGGTATAGTCCGCGACCTGCCTGTTTCTTACAGGCAGCTGAACCGGTGTGATTCCGGTACCAACGGTATAGTCCGGATGGAAGAAGATAGTGATCTGTTTATGAATGCCCGAAGACCTGGAAACAGGCTTTCGGGCTTTTTTGATCCGCTTCTTTCTCCTGAATCATTGCACTGCATCTTTGTGCAGAAAGGAGAGTTGTTTTATGAGTACAGTAATCGGCAGTCAGAATTCAGGGCAGTCTCTGTCCGCAGAGCTGGCAGTTTCATCGCAGGAAAGGCATCAGGGGGATCCTGTGGGGCGTCCTGTTTCGAAGAGAGGGTTCTCCACCAGATATCTGGTCGCGGCGGCGATGCTGACCGCTGTTGCGGTAGTGCTGCAGTATATTGAGATTTCGATCCCGATCATGCCGTCCTTTATCAAGCTGGATCTGTCGGATCTCCCGTCTCTGATCGGCAGCTTTGCAATGGGGCCTTTGTGGGGTGGTGCCATCGCAGGGCTCAAGAACCTGATCCACATCATGGTGTCGCAGTCCGGAGGAGTCGGTGAGCTTGCAAACTTTCTGATTAATGCGGCGTTTGTTATGACAGCAGGTGTGATCTATCGCTTCAACCGTACAAGGAAAGGCGCTCTGGCGGGATCCTTTGCCGGGGCGGTGGCTGCATCTGTGATCAGTGTTCCGGTGAATTACTTTATCGTTTATCCGTTCTATACGGCGTTTATGCCGATGGAAGCGATCATAAAAGCATATCAGGTGATCTTCCCGGGGATTCAGGATGGCAACCTTTTGCAGTGCCTGCTTGTGTTTAATCTTCCGTTCACCTTTGTAAAGTGTCTGATATCGGTCGTGATCGTCCTGTTGGTTTACAAGCGGATCTCCCCCCTGATCCACGGCGTCGCGCGGAGATAAGATTCCTGACTTCCGGACATTTTACTACGGCGAGGCTTTCCAACGCAGCAGATGAGCGTTTGGACAAGTCAGATGTACAAGTTATTCTGTAACAGATCCTTACTTAACGTTTGGGCTGGTGAGTGCGGCAGGGCGGGATAAACAAAGCGGCTGTTATGGCGGATCTTTCCACAAGGTTTTCCACTTATCCCCAATCACATATCTTATGTAACAAAAATGTAACAAAAAGGTAAATATCTGGCAAATATCAGCATGAAAGTGAAACAGTTGATCATAAATCTGTCATAAGTTCCACCTCTGCCGACGAAGCGGGTTTTGGAAGAGGATGAGGTCTCATCCTTTTCCAGAATCAGTTGGCGGGGTGGAACAAATTCATTTTCAAGGATGATGAACAGACCAAAATGTGTTATGATAGTCCACGCATGTGCAAAAAAGGACAGAGAGTGAAATCTATGATGGGAAAAGATGGGAAAATCAGGCAGGCTCTTCTTTGTGCCGCAGCTGTGATGCTTGTGTGTACAGGCTGCTCGGGCGGGGGTGTGCCCACTGACCGGACGGATGCAGGCTATAAAGCGTGTGAGACTGCTGATTATCGTGGCGCGGAAAGCCTTTTTCAGGAAGCGCTCAGCCAGGGGGAGGATCCGCTGTCAGCCAGCCGGGGGATTGGGATCGCTCTGACGGGGCAGGCCAGATATGCAGATGCGGTGGCGGCATTTGACAGTGCGCTTGGCTATACCGATGATAAGATGCCCCAGACAGTGGAGGATCTGTTGTCGTATAAGATCACCTGTCAGTACCGCCTGAAGGATTATGAGGGATGCGTCAAAACTGGAACGGAACTGACCGGGCTCAATGACAAGAGCAAGGTTGCGTATTATTATATCGGCGCTGCCCGTCTGAACATGGGAAACCTGGATGAGGCGCATGCGAATTTTGACTATGCGGTATCCCTTGCCCCTGAGGATTACAAGCTGTACCTTGATATTTACAGTGTCTATGAGGAGGCCAAGCTTTCGGGCGTTGGCGATGAGTATCTTCAGACTGCGCTGGGGATCGCGCCGAAGAGCACAGAAGATCATTATAATGTAGGGAGGATCTATTTCTACCTGAAGGAATATGATGAGGCTGCTGATGCGCTGATCGTTCCGGTCTCGGAGAATTATGAACCGGCCCTGTCTTTGATGGGCCAGATCTATCTCGCAAAAAAAGACTATGACAATGCAAGAGCAACTTATATGCAGATCCTGAATCAGGACAGTGAGAGCAAAGAGGCATATAATGGGCTTGCTCTGTGTGCGCTTGCCGCGTCTGATCCGGATGGCGCCCTGGAGTATATCGCGAAGGGGCTTGCCCTTGACAAGGAGGAAGGAAAGCAGGAGCTGTATTTTAATGAGATTGCGGCATATGAGCAGAAGCTGGATTTTTTGACGGCGCGGGATAAGTGTGCGGCATATGTGGAGCGGTATCCGACGGATGAGGATGGGGTGAAAGAGCTGGCGTTTCTGAATACCAGAGTGTGAGATTGTTAATCTGATAATAATCATACCCCGCTCCGAGGAGCGGGGTATACGTTCAATCAGGTCTCTTATATAGTCACAATATATATAAAAGAATCAGGTTTGGTCAAAGCTTGACGACGTTGGATGCCTGCATGCCGCGCTGTCCTTCTGTCAGATCGTACTCGACGGACTGACCTTCATCCAGCGTCTTGAATCCTTCTCCCTGAATCGCTGAGAAATGGACGAATACGTCCTTGCCATCCTCGCCAGTGATGAAGCCATAACCTTTTTCTGCGTTGAACCACTTAACTGTACCCTTCATTACGGGACCTCCATAAATAAAAAACTTTCGATCGGATCATCTGCTCCAATCGTAGTTGCAAATTGCATTATACCGCTCGCATGTGTATAGTGTCAACCGTTAAATACATCGATCTTATCCTTATTCCCCGAATGAGCAAAGTTAAGTTATGCACATTTTGTGCATATTGGGAGTCGCGACGGAAGGGGTGGGGCAGACTATTTGTGCGATAAAAATAGGTTCGTCTCCGCATCAGGCGGAGGCGAACCGTACACCGCCCAGCTCCGGAGGAGCGTGCCCGCCGCAGGCGGGGGAAATAAGTTGAAGCAAAACAAAGTATGAGATGATAAAGACAGGACATGGGATGATATAGACAGGAGGCTGAAGAATGAATAATGACAGAAAAGATATCCGGATCAGCATCCCCGCTCCTGCAGCGAAGGTGATTGTCAGGCTGCATGAGCTTGGATATGAGGCATGCATCGTTGGCGGATGTGTGAGGGACAGTCTGCTGGGGTTAACTCCGGAGGACTGGGATATCACAACCTCTGCAACGCCGGAGCAGGTGCGGGAGGCTTTTTCCAGGACGTTTGACACCGGGGCCGCACATGGAACCGTTACGGTACGGATGGACGGGGAGAGTCTGGAGGTGACGACTTACCGGATTGACGGAGCCTATGGGGATCACCGCCACCCGGATGAAGTACATTTTACATCCAGCCTGGAGGAAGACCTGAAACGCCGGGATTTTACGATCAATGCCATGGCGTACAATGACCGTGACGGCCTGATTGACCTGTTCCATGGCGTAGAGGATCTGTCAGGAGGCATTGTCAGGTGTGTGGGAAATGCGGATGAACGCTTTACGGAGGATGCACTTAGGATCTTCCGCGCGGTCCGGTTCTGCGCGAAGTTGGGATTTTCGATGGCTCCTGAGACAAAGGACGCTGCGAAAAGGCTCTCTCCATCCCTGTCCCTTGTGAGCGCGGAGCGTATCCGTATGGAGCTGGAAAAGCTTCTGGTTTCACCGCACCCGGAACTGATCCGTCTTGCCTGGGAGTGCGGGATCACAAAGGTTGTCCTTCCGGAATTTGATGCAATGATGGATGCGGTGCAGAACAATGCCCATCACAAGGTGACGGTCGGTGAGCATACCATCCGCACCCTTTGCGCCTGCCCTCCGGAACGTATCCTGCGGCTTGTCATGCTGCTGCATGATTCGGGAAAACCGGCCTGCCAGACGATCGACGAGAAGGGGATCTTTCACTATCATGGCCATGCGGAACCCGGCGCAAGGATCGCCGAGGAGGTCTGTGAGAGGCTGAAGTTTGACAAAACAACGATCAGGACGGTTGTGCATCTGATCCGGAACCATTCCCTCTACCCGGAATTGACACAGGAGGGCGTCAGGCGTGCAGTTGTGAGGCTTGGCGAAGACCTGTTTCCCTTGTTCCTCCAGGTAAAGCGCGCGGATATCGGCGGGCAGAATCCGGAGGTTCAGGAGAAGAAATTCCGGTATATGGATGAGGTAGAACATATATATGAGGGGATCCTTGCGCGGGGCGACTGTCTGAATCTGAAGAATCTGAAGATCACGGGAAATGACCTGATCTCGGCCGGCATTCCCAGGGGAATTCTGCTTGGACGCATTCTGAACGAACTGCTTGACGAGGTGCTTTCCGATCCCTCGCTGAACAGGAGGGAGGCGCTTCTGGAGCGCGCCGGGGCGCTTGCCGGTGATTTTGAAGAAGAAGAGAAACAATTGAAGCAGAAAGAGAAGGAACAACTGACGAAGGGGATCGCGGCATGCTGAGCTACTGTTCACTGGAATATCTGGTCGTGTTTCTTCCGGCGGTTCTGATCCTGTACCAGATTCTTCCGAAGAAGGCGCGCAGATATTGGCTGCTTGCCGCAAGCTATCTGTTTTTCTGGTACCTGAGCGGCCTGCTTGTTTTGTGGAATGTGGCCCTGGCGGTAATTATCTATCTGACAGGGCGTAGGCTCGAGGGCGTGATCGGCAAAAGGGATCTTCAGCTGAAGCAGGCACAGCGGGATCAGAAGAAACAGATCCGCGCAAGGTGCGAGCGGGAGAAGCGTCTGTGGATGATCCTGGCTGCTGTGGCCGGGTTCGGAATTCTGGTCACCTTGAAATATTCTGCATTTTTTGCGGAGAACCTGAATGCGCTGCTTCGCATGTCCCACGCAGGCGGGCAGCTGCGGATCCCGGAATTTCTCGTTCCCATCGGAATATCCTTCTATACGCTGCAGGGGATGTCCTATGTTTTTGACGTGCAGAAGGAGAAGATCCGGGCGGACAGAAGCTTCCTGCGCGTTGCGCTCTTTTTGTCCTTCTTCCCGCTTCTGATGGAAGGCCCGATTGCCCGCTATGGCGAGATTGCGGAGCAGTTATGGGAATGTCCGGGAATCAGGCTGTACGGACTTCAGCGCGGCGGATGGAGGATCCTGTATGGCATCATCAAGAAGCTTGTGGTGGCGGACAGGGTCAACGCAGCGGTGGAGCTTCTGTACACGGATTTTGCAAAATATGACGCAGGCATGGTATTCCTGGCTGCCCTGCTGTTTACCTGCCAGGAATACATGGAGTTTTCCGGTACGATGGACATCGTGATCGGAACGGGAGAGTGCCTTGGGATCGTGCTGCCCGAGAATTTCCGCCAGCCATTTTTCTCCGGAACCATCTCTGAATTCTGGACCAGATGGCACATGTCCCTGGGGGGCTGGCTGAGAGACTACATCTATTATCCGTTGTCTCTGAGCAAACCGATGAAGGAACTCACGAAAAAATGCAGGACAAAGCTGGGGAACCACTATGGCCCGATGGTGACCAGTACGATCGCGTTGTTTGCTGTGTGGCTGTTCAACGGGCTGTGGCACGGTGCAGGCTGGAGTTTCATTTTCTTTGGGATGTACCATTTTGCCCTGATCGTAACCGGAAATCTTCTTCAGCCCGCGGTCATTGGTTTTTGCGAAAAGCATGGGATTGACCGCCAGAAGCCCTGGTACAGGGGATTCCAGATTGTCCGGACCTTTCTGCTGGTTTCGATCGGAGAGATGTTCTTCCGCGCGCTGAGCCTGAAGCATGGGCTTTCGATGTTTGCCAGGATGATCAGCCGCCCTTCGATCGCAGGTTTCCTGGATGGAACGATGTTTCAGGTGGAAATGGATCCGCAGGATTATGTGATCGTGGTGGTAACGGTTCTTTTTGTGTTTGTGATCAGTCTTTTACAGGAGAAGGGATACAAAGTGCGGGATCACCTGATGGCAAA
>CAMJIC010000151.1 GCA_946405675.1 uncultured Clostridia bacterium | reverse complement strand
GGCATCAACCTGACCAGATACAAGCTGATGGCATTTATCTCGAGTGCCGTCTTCGCGGGACTGGCAGGCGTGATCTATGTGCTGAACCTGTCAACGCTGGACTTTAAGAAGTATGATTACAACCTGTCCATCAACGTACTGGTCATGGTTGTCCTGGGCGGGATGGGGAATGTTCCAGGTTCCATCATAGCCGCCGCGCTCCTGACGCTGCTTCCGGAGCTTTTGCGTGATTTCAGCCAGTACCGCATGTTTATCTATTCGATCGTCCTGATCGTGATCATGCTGTTCAACCAGGCACCTGCCTTTGTGCAGCTGCGCCAGAGGCTTGCGGCAAGGATCCGTCCTTCTGCATCCGGCGCGGAGGAAACGGTGGAGAAAGCAGACGGCAGCTATTTTAAGAAGAGCGGAAAGGAGGATGCGTGAAATGGCACTTTTAGAAGTGACGAATCTCGGGATCTCCTTCGGCGGCCTTCAGGCTGTCTCCGGCTTTCACCTGACCATCGAGTCCGGGCATCTGTACGGGCTGATCGGCCCGAACGGGGCAGGCAAGACCACCGCGTTTAATATGCTGACCGGCATGTATGTGCCCAGCCAGGGGAACATTATTCTGGACGGAGTGAATATTACAGGGAAAAGCCCGGAGTTTATCTCAAAGGCCGGGATCGCCAGGACGTTCCAGAATATCCGCCTGTTCAAGGGGATGTCGGTTCTGGATAATGTCAAGGTGGGCATGCACAACAGGGTTACCTACGGCATGTGGCACGGGATCCTGCGCGACGGCGTGTTTCGCGAAAGGGAAAGGCAGATGGATCAGAAGGCCATGGATCTTCTGGACGTGTTCGGGATCGCTGACAAGGCCGGATATGTCGCAAGCCAGCTGCCCTATGGGGAACAGAGAAAGCTGGAGATCTGCAGGGCACTGGCATCTGATCCGAAGCTTCTGCTTCTGGACGAGCCTGCCGCCGGCATGAACCCGAACGAAACCCTTGAGCTTCGTGAGACCGTGCGCAAGGTCAGGGATGACTTTCATATCGCGATCCTTCTGATCGAGCATGACATGAAATTTGTCATGGGGATCTGTGAGGACATTACGGTGCTTGAGTACGGGAAGATCATCGCGCATGGCGATCCGGATACAGTCAGCAATGATCCCCGCGTGATCGCAGCATATCTGGGAGGTGACGACGACTGATGGGCGAGCTTCTGAGAGTTGATAATCTGAACGTTTATTACGGATCGATCCATGCGATCAAGGATCTGTCCCTTCATGTCAATGAAGGGGAGATCGTCACGATGATCGGTGCCAACGGAGCGGGGAAGACCACCACGATGCATACGATTTCCGGCCTTCTGAAGTCCCGCAGCGGGTCCATTACCTATGACGGCCATCTCATCTCAAAGATGGATGCCTATAAGATCGTTACTCTGGGGCTGGCCCAGTGCCCGGAAGGAAGACGTGTGTTCTCCGGACTGACTGTCCAGGAAAACCTCGAGCTGGGCGCATATTCCAGAAAAGACGGGAAAGCTGCAGTGCAGGATGATTTCAACATGGTATTTGACATGCTTCCGAGGCTGAAGGAGAGGCGCAGCCAGCTGGCCGGCACCTTGTCAGGCGGAGAGCAGCAGATGCTGGCCATGGGGCGGGCATTGATGTCAAAGCCCAAGATGCTCCTTCTGGATGAGCCTTCCATGGGCCTGAGTCCGCTTCTTGTCAAAGAGATCTTTAAGACGATCGTCAGGGTCAATGAAAGCGGCGTTACCGTCCTTCTCGTGGAGCAGAACGCCAAGATGGCATTGAACATTGCCACCCGGGGCTACGTCATTGAGACAGGCAATATCACCATGGAGGGGAAAGCATCTGACCTGGCGGATGACCCGAAGGTCAGGCAGGCATACCTGGGCGGAGCCGCCTGACATTTACAAGCCATATTCCTGCCCGTACGGAGAGGCTTTCTGACGCAGATATCGGAAAAACAGACGTAACTGTTCAGAACAGTTTTGAATACTTACAAATCTGCATACAAACAAGGAGCTGCGATTCATCAGGTTTACCTGAACCGCAGCTCCTTGTTTCTGTTTTCGTGATTGACAGGTCATCTCCCTGCCCGCAGGCCGGGCAGCTGGCAGGGAGGTGACTCATGCTGCGCCGCAAAGGGGCGTAGCCGGATATCGCGCTTTACTTGTGGTATTTCTCGTCACAGTAAATGCAGCGGTAGACCTCCTTTTCTTCATCCGCAAGGTAGAAGACGTGGTCGAGCTCCTGTTCGATGGAGGTGATGCAGCGCGGGTTCTTGCAGTGGATGACATTGACCAGCTTCCTTGGCAGCTTGAGCTGCTTCTTTTCCACGATCTTTGCATCCTGGATGATGTTGACGGTGATGGTGTGGTCGATAAAGCCGAGGGCATCCAGATTCAAAAGCTCCAGGGGGGCTTCCACTTTGATGATGTCCTTCTGGCCCATCTTGCTGGAACGTGCATGCATGATCATCGCGACCTGGCAGTCCAGCTTATTGAGCTTCAGTCTTTTGTAAATGTCCATTGCCTTTCCCGCAGGGATGTGGTCAAGGACGACTCCTTCGTGAAGGCCGCCGATATTGAGCATATGTTTCTGACTCATACATTCACCTCCAGCAATGTCATGATCAGTGCCATGCGGATATAGACACCGTACTGCACCTGCCGGAAATAGCAGGCACGGGGGTCATTGTCGACATCCACCGAGATCTCGTTGACGCGGGGGAGCGGGTGGAGCACAGTGCAGTCCTCACGCGCCAGCTTCATCTTCTCCGCGTCAAGAATATAGAAATCCTTCATGCGCACGTAATCTTCTTCGTTGAAGAAGCGTTCCCGCTGGACCCTGGTCATGTACAGGACATCCAGCTTCGGCATTGCGTCCTCCAGGCGGATCACTTCTTCATAAGGAACATGGTTCTTCTTCAGGACATCTTCCCTGATGTAATCCGGAACCCTCAGCTCCTCCGGGGAGATCAGGACAAAACGGATCCCCGGATAGCGGACCAGGGAAGAGATCAGGGAGTGGACGGTACGGCCGAACTTCAGATCACCGCAAAGACCGATCGTCAGGTCGGTAAGCCGTCCCTTGATCTGACGGATCGTGGTCATGTCGGTCAGGGTCTGGGTCGGATGCTCATGCCCGCCGTCTCCTGCATTGATCACCGGGATCGAAGAGTGAAGGGAGGCGACATAGGGAGCGCCTTCTTTCGGATGCCTGATCGCTGCGATGTCGGCAAAACAGGAAATGACACGGATCGTATCCGCGACGCTTTCCCCCTTTGACGCAGAGCTCGACTGGGCAGAAGAAAAGCCAATTACCTTGCCCCCGAGGTTCAGCATCGCGGTTTCGAAGCTTAATCGGGTGCGTGTACTTGGCTCATAAAATAAAGTGGCTATCTTTTTTCCGTCACAAACGTGCGCGTATTCCTCCGGGTTCTTCTCGATCTTCGCAGCAAGCTCGATCATCTCGTTGAGCTCTTCTACCGAGAAATCCAGAGGACTCATGCAGTGTCTCATGGGTCCCTCCTGCCATATTATGATTACATTACCGGTTGCTGGATTTCAGTTTACATGAATTCACTTCCCTGCGCAACCCGAAAATCAATGAAACTGTTTCCAAAACATGATATACTGGTGCAAGTCACACTAGAAAAGAACAGTTGGAGTGGAATAGCATGACTTTTATATATCCGGTTGTTATGACGAAGAGGGAGGACGGATCCTGGGAAGGGGAATTTCCGGATCTGATGATGTGCAGATGCGAGGGACGGACATTGTTTGACGCGCTGGAGGATGCGCGGGAGCAGATGTATAACTGGATCGACCTTGAGCTGCATGAGGAGGATCCGGTGATGCCGCATGTGTCGGATGCAGGAGATCTGAAGCTGCAGGAAGGGCAGGAGGTTCGCAGCATCATGGTGCATTACCGCTATACGGAAGGTTGGGATGAGTGATGGAAAATCAGGTGAAACAGAGGTCAGAAGCTTCCTCCCTGGAGTCCTTTCGGGAACAGATCGATTCTGTCGATCGGGAGATCCTGCGGCTGTTTGAGAAGCGCATGGAGATCTCGGAAGGGATCGCCAGGGTGAAGTCAGCCACAGGGCGCAAGGTTTACGACAAAGAGCGCGAAGCGGCGAAGCTGGCCCAGATGCAGGAGCTGGCGCATGGCGATTTCAACAAGAAGGCCATCCGGGAGCTGTTCCGCCAGCTGATGGGCATGAGCAGGAGGCGGCAATACGCGATTCTTGAGCAGGGAAGGGCCTCCGGAAGGACGCCTTTCATCGAAGTTCCTTCACTGGACCGGGAGAATATCCGTGTTGTTTACCAGGGTGTGGAGGGAGCTTACAGCCATGCGGCGCTGCAGGCTTATTTCGGGGAAGGAACGGATTCGTTTCATGTGAGGAAGTTCCGGGATGCCATGGAGGCGATTGCGGACGGCTCCGCCGATTATGCCGTTCTGCCTATCGAGAATACAACGGCAGGGATCGTCGCGGATAATTTTGACCTTCTTTCGGACTTTGAGAATTATATCGTGGCACAGCAGATTATTCCCGTGGAGCATGTTCTCATGGCTGCTCCCGGCACCAGGCTGGAGGAGATCCAGAATGTCTATTCTCACCCGCAGGCGCTCAGCCAGTGTGAAGGCCTGTTCCATGCCCACCCTGAGTGGAGAGCGGTGGCTTATGACAATACTGCACTTGCCGCGCGGAAGATTTCCCTGGATCAAAGGAAGGATCAGGCTGCCATCGGGAGCGCATTTGCAGCCCGCCTGTTCGGCCTGGAGATCCTGAAAGAGCATGTCAATGACATGGATGCCAATGCGACCCGTTTCATGATCGTCACGAATCAGAGGGTCTTTGTCAAAGGGGCACGGAAGATTACGATCTGCCTGGAGCTGCCCCATTCAGCCGGAACGCTCCATAATATCCTGTCGAATTTCATTTATAATGATGTCAACATGACGCATATTGAATCCCGCCCGATCAAGGGTAGGAACTGGGAATACCGGTTCTTTATTGATTTTGAGGGGAATCTGAACGATGAATCTGTCAGAAGCGCCCTGAGGGGAATCCGGCAGGAGGCCATCAGTATGCGGATTCTCGGTAATTACTGATCGGAAGCGTATCAGCCGGCCGAAGGCCTGATCAAAAGCATGAAGCGGTTTTTTGGCGTGGAGATTGCATACAGGCAGGAGAGATGGACGGAGTGATCCGTGGCAGGTGAAGAGCCTGGAGGAAGTATGGAATTACGAACAGAAGAACTGGTATTTTACCGGGATGAGAGGGGCGGCGTGCTGGATACGCTCTCGTCTCTCAGGAAAAAGGCGGATGACGTGAGCACCTACTGCCGCCTGATGCAGGAGATGTTTGACCTTGCCGAAAGCTATGGGTTCTCCGGAAATGTCTGGCATTCTTACCTTACGTGGTTTATCGTATACCATGAGAATGCCTACTCTAAGGCTGCGGAGATCCGCCCGTCTGTTCCAGGAGGCATCAATCAGGTTGCCCTGCATGATTTTGAGATCCTCAGGGAGCTGTATGCCTATGATTTTTCAGATCTGGAACAGGCTTTGCACGTCAGTCTGTATCAGATGGCGTCAGATTATGAGTTTGGAGGGGATGACAGGCGGCTTGCCAGCAGGAGGATCCGGGACAGGATCGAAGACCTGAGCAGGAAGCTTTCGGCAAGTGAAGATGTCGCGGAGTTCAAGCATCATATCGATGCGTTCTACCGTGATTTCGGCTGCGGGACATACGGCCTGCATAAGGCTTTCCGTATCGTGCATGATGAGGGCGGAAGGATGCAGATCGTGCCGATCACAAACATCGCGCATATGCGCCTTGACGACCTGGTGGGATATGAGATCCAGAAGAAAAAGCTGCGCGAGAATACCGAAGCGTTTCTGGCCGGGCGCAGGGCGAATAACTGCCTGCTGTTCGGGGACGCTGGAACCGGAAAGTCATCTTCAATTAAGGGCATCCTGAATGAATACTATGAACAGGGACTTCGGATCATTGAGGTGTACAAGCACCAGCTTCAGGATCTGGTTCATGTTCTGGCACAGATCAAGAACCGGAACTACCGGTTCATCATTTACATGGATGACCTGTCATTTGGGG
>CAMJIC010000150.1 GCA_946405675.1 uncultured Clostridia bacterium | reverse complement strand
GATGAGCGTTTGGACAAGTCAGATGTACAAGTTATTCTGTAACAGATCCTTACTCTACGGTAACACTTTTCGCCAGATTTCTGGGCTTATCCACATCCAGTCCCTTCGATACACTGACATAATATCCCAATAGCTGCAGCGGCACTACGGCAAGTATCCCGGAAAAATGAGGATCTGTTTTCGGGATCCGGATGATGAAATCCATGCTGCTGTCCATCGTCCCGCTCTCCATATCTGTAACCGCGATCAGATAGGCGCCTCTTGCCTTGCACTCCTTCATGTTGCTGATTGTTTTTTCCAGCACCCCTTCCTGGGTAAGCACGCCAACCACCGGTGTACGGTTCTCAATCAGGCTGATGGTTCCATGCTTCAGCTCCCCGGCTGCATATGCCTCAGAGTGAATGTAGCTGATCTCCTTGAGCTTCAGGCTCCCCTCCAGGCTGATGGCATAATCCGCGCCCCTTCCGATAAAGAAAACATCCTTCGCATGGGCACATCTGGAAGCCAGCCACTGGATACGCTCTTTTCCGGAAAGAAGCCCGGCGATCTGATCCGGAATGCTCCTCAGTTCCTTCAGGCAGGAAAGGTACGCTTCCTTCCCCATCCTCCCCTTTACATAGGCCAGCTTCACAGCGAAAAGATACATCAGCATAAGCTGGGAGGAAAATGCCTTCGTGGTCGCAACGGAAATCTCCGGGCCGGCCTTCGTATAAAGCACAAATTCCGCCTCACGGGCAATGCTGGAGCCGTCTACATTCACGATTCCAAGCGTACTGAGTCCATTCTCCTTCGCGACGCGGATTGCTTCAAGGCTGTCCGCCGTCTCCCCGGACTGGGAGATCACGATGACAAGCGTATTTCCAAAGGGCAGGATCCTCCGGTACCTGTATTCCGATGCCAGTTCCACCCGTACCGGAATCTGAACAAGATCCTCCATCACATATTGCGCCGTCACTCCCACATGCCAGGCGGATCCGCAGGCAACAATGCAGACAGAATCCAGCTTCTGAAGAAAAGCATCCTCCAGCCCGGACGCGGAAAATGTAATTTCGCCGTCCGCCAGGACACTTTCCATCGTGCGCAGAACCGCCTGCGGCTGCTCATGAATCTCCTTCATCATGAAATGCTCATAGCCGCATTTATCCGCGCCGGCCAGATCCCACTCCACCTCCGTTTCGGGAATATGGATTTCATCTCCGTTTAAGTCGTAAAAATGCACTTCGCCGGGCTTGAGCCTTGCCGCCTGAAGGTTCCCGATATAATACACCCTTCTGGTATGGTTCAGCATCGCCGTCACATCCGATGCCAGAAAGGCTTCCTGCCCGGATACGCCGATGATCATCGGGCTGTCTTTCCTTGCGGCATAGATCTCCCCGGGATAATCCTTGAACATCAGGGCAAGCGCATAGCTTCCCCGCACCCTGACCATCATCCTGTTAATCGCGTCAATCGGCCCGATTTTGTACTTGTGATAATAATAATCGACAAGCTTGACCGCTGCCTCTGTATCCGTATCGCTGTAGAAGGTATACCCATGCCGGAGAAGCTTCTCTTTCAGCTCCCCATAGTTTTCAATAATCCCATTGTGCACACCGATCACGGAAGATGTCGAATAATCAGACTCTCCTTCGTGAAATGCGCCGCTGACATGGGGATGCGCGTTTTTCTCATTGGGTTCTCCATGGGTTGCCCAGCGGGTGTGTCCGATGCCGCAAAAGCCCGGAAGCTTCCGTCCTCCCTCCGTCCTCGCAGCCAGGTGCTCGATCTTCCCCGCTGCCTTGATCAGCTTCACCATGCCATTTTCACCAAGGACCGCCATTCCGGCTGAATCGTATCCTCTGTACTCGAGCTTTCCCAGTCCCTCCAGGAGAACCTCAGCCGCCTGCCTGTTCCCCGTATATCCGACTATTCCACACATTTTCCGTTCTCCATATCATGCAACTGCGGGCACCCCCAATCGATTCGGAATGCTTCACATTTCTCACTATGCTGCTATTCATCGCTGCTATTCATCGTCAAGGAGCTGCTGTGCGATCCGCTTCCTTGAAACCCCATTGTTCATGGCCTGTTTCCCGATATATCGATGTGCTTCGTTTTCTGTCATATGCTCACGCTCAACAAGGAGAAACTTCGCCTTGTCAATCAGCCTGATCTCCTGCACTTTATCTTCGGCTGCCTGTACCTGCCGCTCCAGCTTCTTCAGCCTGTCCTGATGAGCAGACAGAAAACGCATTGCATGCCCGATGCGGGAAACCGGGAAAGGCTTATCGATCACGAGGATCCCATAGTCCGTTACACGTTCCAATGCTTGTGTATAGGTATTGCCCGGCACGATCAGAAGAACCGATATACTGTATTGGATTGCGGCATCCATTGCAAGCTCTACACCGGATTCATCCGCAAGCGGAGAATTGATCACCAGAATCGTATAATAACGTTCCAGAATCCTCCTTCTGGCACCAGCAGCATTGTCTGCATATTCCATTGACGCAATACGGTTGCTCTGAAGCGATCTTCTGATCAGAGGAAAGATCTTCTGATCCCCGGACACTGCCAGGATAGAATGTTGAATCTGTTCTTCTCTGGACATGTCTTCACTCTCAACTCATGGTTTCTCACTGCTGATTACAGTACACACGAAGGATCTCTTCCGGAACAAACTGCTGTACAAACGCACTTTTCATGGCAGCGATCCCCGCCTCCTTTCTGGATGACGGAAGAAGGTCCCCGTCCGCTTCCGGGAGCGGCAGGCTGCGTTCAATTCCCGACAGTCCTGCATGAATCAAAAGCGCATAGACGAGATATGGATTGCCCGACGCATCAGGCGACCGCAATTCCGCCCGTGTCCTCCCATGAAAGGATTCGATATACATCAGCTCGGATTTTCCTTCCCTGGACCAGTTCACCCGGTCAGGCGCGGTATTGCTTCCAAGCCTTGAATAGGAATCATCTGTGGGATTGAGAAAAACCGTGATATCCCTGATCACCTCCAGGATTCCCGCAGCTGCCATGAGCGCCACGTCTTCTCCGTCCTTTCGTTCTGCATACAGATTAATATGATATCCATTCCCGGGCTGTTCCGGCAAAGGCATGGGTGAGAAATCCGCGAAAAGCCCATACCGGTCTGCTATGGTTCTGACAGCCATTTTGAAGGTTGTGATCTGGTCAGCAGCCTTTAAAGGCTTCGCATAGTGGAAATCTATCTCATTCTGTCCGGGGCCGCGTTCGTGATGGGACCGTTCCGGGGTAAGTCCCATTCGCTCAATCGTCAGGTTGATCTCCCGCCTGATATTTTCGCACCTGTCATCCGGCGCGATGTCAAGATAACCCGCATGATCATAGGGGATCTTTGTCGGATTTCCATTTTCATCCTTCAAGAATAAATAGAACTCGCTCTCCGTTCCGAAGCGAAACGCGATCCCCGCTTTTTTTGCCCTCTCTTCAGCCTTCTTCAGGAGAAGTCTTGTGTCAGATGCATATACGTCTCCCTCCGGCGTACAGACATCACAGAACATGCGCAGAACCTTTCCGCTTTCCGAACGCCACGGAAGGATGGTCAGCGTATCAGGATCCGGCTTCAGATAAAGCGACGCATACGGGCTTTCTGAAAATCCTGCAACAGACCTGGCATTGATCGGCATGCCGATATCGAATGCCTTTTTCACCTCTCCCGGCATCACAGCGATGTTTTTCTGAACACCAAACGCATCCCTGAATGCCAGACGCACAAACCTGACATCCTCTTCCTCAATATGATTCAGTACTTCATCCACTGTATAGCTCATATTCCCTGACCTTTCTGACTCTATACCTCCGGAACTGTCACATCCGCCTGATCCGTTCCACCGCTTCCATGGTTCGCTCTCTGTCTCCAAAAGCAGTCAGACGGAAATAATGCTCCCCATGAGGCCCGAACCCGGAGCCCGGCGTTCCGACAACATTCGCCCTTTCAAGAAGCGCATCAAAGAACTCCCAGCTCTTCATGCCGCCTGGCGTTTTCAGCCAGATATACGGCGCATTTACGCCTCCGGATACCGTATAGCCCGCTTCCTTTAATCCCTCATAGATGATCCTCGCATTCTCCATGTAATATGCGACCTGCCCCATCACCTGCCGTCTGCCCTCATCCGAATACACAGCTTCTCCAGCACGCTGAATGATGTACGGAGCTCCATTATACTTCGTGCCATGCCGTCTCGCCCACAGTGGCCACAGAGCGATGCCATCTGCCTTCAATTCCTTCGGTACAACCGTAAAGCCCAGACGAAGGCCGGTAAAACCGGCTGTCTTTGAAAATGACCGGAACTCGATCGCACACTCTCTGGCTCCCTCGCATTCATAGATGCTGTGCGGAATTTCCCCATCCGAGATATAGGCTTCATACGCTGCGTCATACAAGATCACCGAACCATGCAGCCTCGCGTAATCCACCCATTCCTGCAGCATCCCCTTACCCATCACCGCACCGGTTGGGTTGTTTGGAAAGCACAGATAAATCAGGTCCGGGATCTGATCCGGAAGCTCCGGCACAAAACCATTCTGCTCTGTACAAGGCATATAGATGACATCACAAAACCGTCCCGCCTCGGAATCGTAAGCCCCCGTCCTTCCGGCCATGACATTGGAATCCACATAAACCGGATACACCGGATCACAGACAGCAATCCGGTTCTCCATGTCAAAAATCTCCTGGATGTTTCCGCAGTCACATTTGGCTCCATCCGAAATAAAGATCTCCTCAGCAGAAATATCACAGCCCCGCTCCCTGTAATCCTTCCGGGAGATCACGGACCGCAGGAACTCATATCCCAGATCCGGCGCATAGCCTCTGAACGTATCCGGACTGCCCATCTCATCAACCGCCTCATGCAGTGCCCTGATCACAGCCGGCGCAATCGGCTGTGTCACGTCTCCGATGCCAAGACGGATAATGTCCGCATCCGGGTGCTGCTGCTGGTATTCCCCGATCTTCTTCCCGATCATGGAAAAAAGATAGCTGCCGGGAAGCTTGAGATAATTCTGATTCGCCTTTGCCATACCCCATTCCTTTCCATGCCATCACGAATCGTGAATGTGCCAACTGCCGATGCGTTTCAATCCTCAGTGCATATGCAGTCTAAAATAATACAAAAAAAGACAAAGAATACCACGGATTACTCCGAAGACGCCTTTGTCTTTCTGAGAATTGATATTAACACTTATTCCGGGAATGTCAAGTATTTACTCTGCGCAAGTGCTCTGTCAGCTCCTTCGCTGGTTGCAAGTCACACCCCGTTTTTTACACATTCATCATTATATCTATATCTGCAGATCCTAAATCGTTATGCCTGAGATGCTCTCCCGCATAATCCTTTCCGTATCCGCCCCATCAATGTCCAGGCCGACAGCCTTGATCAGCTTCACCTCATCAATGCCGTAAAAGTTCTGCGCCAGCGCCTTGACATATCCGAATCCATATTCCTCCGGAACATACTGCCCGCCCGCTGTCATGACATAATACAGCTTCTTCGCCCTGCATAATCCCTTCGGAACCCCCTCCGGGGTGTACATAAAGGTGAGGCCAGCCACGCAGATCTGTTCCAGATACCGCTTGAGCGCAGCCGGAAACGACAGATCCCAGTAAGGAGCCGCGATCACGATCTGATCTGCAGCCGCAAACTGCCGCCCCAGATCAAAAAAAGGGTCATCATACGCACCGGATGCAATCAGGCTGCTCCGCCTCTCCAGAAAAGCTTCATCCGGCACAGGAAAGGTCATCTCTGACAGGCAAACTTCCTCCACCTGCCCTCCCAGTTTTGACAGCAGGCAGTCAGCCAGCCGCTTTGTTCTTGATTGTTCACGGACACATGCATTGATAAATAGAACCATCGTTTATCTCTCCCCTGATCTTTCTCCATATTCTGAGGAACGCAGCCGCAAATCACAGGTCCCTCAGAGACAATTCTCTCAGCTTATAGCATAATCATGACCGAAATGGTTGTCTATTGTGCATATGCACTTATTATCAGCTAAAATGCAGCATCATTTCTGGACAGCTCCCAACTGAACTGCGGATGTACGCCGAAGCGTTTCATTTTGACTCCGATGTATGGTATGATGAGAATAGTCAGGCAGAAACGTCAGACAGCAACGCAAGGAGGGGTTTTAATTAGTGTATGCTCGTTATTATAATAACTGTCTATATTTGTTATAAATACGCGA
>CAMJIC010000149.1 GCA_946405675.1 uncultured Clostridia bacterium | reverse complement strand
TTACGCTTACCTTAAGATTGCAGAGGGGTGTGATAAGCACTGTACCTATTGCGCGATCCCTTCCATGCGCGGCCCTTACAGGTCAGTTCCGAAGGAAAGCCTCATCCGGGAGGCGGAGAGCCTGGCGGAGGGAGGCGTCAAGGAGCTGATCCTGGTTGCGCAGGAGACGACTCTTTACGGAACCGATCTTTATGGCAGGAAATGCCTTCATGAACTGATCCGTGATCTGGCGCGGATCGAAGGGATCGTCTGGATCCGGGTGATGTACTGTTATCCGGAGGAGATCTATGATGAACTGATCACCTGCATGAAGGAAGAGCCGAAGTTTGTTCATTACCTGGATCTTCCGATTCAGCACAGCTGCGATGCGGTGTTAAAGCGGATGGGGCGGCATACCAGTGAAGCTGACCTGCGTGCCATCATCGGCAGACTCAGGCATGAGATACCTGATATTATTCTGCGCACGACGCTGATCTGCGGGTTTCCGGGGGAAACCAGGCAGCAGTTTGAAGATCTGTGCCGTTTTATCAATGAGATGGAATTCAACCGGCTTGGCGTATTCCCCTATTCGCAGGAGGAAGGAACCGGTGCGGCCGTGATGGAGGATCAGATCGACGAGGAGACGAAGCTTTCCCGGAGAGATGAACTGATGGAGCTTCAGCAGGAGATCTCTTTTGATCTGAACGAAAAAATGAAGGGGATCCGGACGGATGTCCTGATCGAAGGTTATGTGCCGGGAGAGAACGTGTACATCGCACGCGGATACGGAGATGCGCCTGAGGTGGATGGATTTGTCTTCGTCAGTACGGATGAAGCGCTTGAGACGGGGAGTTTTCTTACGGTAAGGATCACGGGTGCTTCCGAATATGATCTCACAGCGGTCAGTATCTGACCGTGTCCCTGCAAGGCAACAGTCCAGACTGCGCCGCCGGCGTATGGCCCATGCAGCGTGCCGCTGGAGAAAGGCCGCCTTGCGGCCTGTGGTTTATTTGCAACACAAACAGGAGGGAGAATATGGAAAACAACATGGATGGTTACGAGGCTTCGGTAACAAATTATCCCGGGTCGCCGCAGGGAGGAACAGGAACTCCTGCATTCAATGGGGGTGCCGGGACACCTGTGTTCAGCGGGAATACCGGAGTTCCTGAGTCCAACGGGAATGCCGGGACGCCTGCTCCCAATGGAAATGGAGCAGGGCCTGGGTTCAATGGAGATGCTGCAGGGCAAGTTCCCATTGGAAATGCTGCAGGACCGGTATTTGATGGAAGCACCGCAGGGCCGGTATTCAATGGGAACGCTGCAGGGCCGGTTCTCAATGGGAGCGCGGCGGGGCCTGCATTGCACGAGAGCACCGGAGGGGTGGCACCCAATGCGAATACAGCAGGTGCGCCGTTCCAGGGCAATACCGGAATTCCTTCCTCTCAGGACACTGCCGGAGGGAGTGCGCCTCAGTCAGCCCGGAAAGAGCCTGCAAAGAAGAAGTTCTCCCTGAGGGAATGGGTGCCGGGGCCGCAGGTTCCCAATCAGCTCACGATCGGCAGGATCTGCATGATTCCGCTGTTTGTGATCCTGATTTTGTGGGTTCCGAAGCCTGCAGGGAATATCCTTTCCATGATCGTGTTCATCATTGCCAGCCTGACGGATACGCTGGACGGTTATATCGCGCGCAGATACAACTATGTTTCCACCTTCGGAAAATTCATGGATCCTCTGGCGGACAAGCTTCTGGTCTGCTCCGCCCTGATCTGCCTGGTGGATATCGGCAGGATTGAGAGCTGGATCGTGATCATCATCATTGCACGTGAGTTTATTATCTCCGGCTTCAGGCTGGTTGCCGTGGAGAAGGGTGTCGTGATCGCCGCCAATATCTGGGGAAAGGTCAAGACGGTATTCCAGATGCTAATGGTGATCCTCATGCTGGGCAATTTCCAGGGCTTCCTGGGTGTGACGGCGCAGATCCTGAAGTGGTTCGCGCTTGCCCTGACGATCATTTCCCTGGCCACTTACCTGCTGCAGAACCGCAATGTTCTTCAGGATCAGGTATAATACAGAGATTGATCCGCGCCACAGTGCTGTCTGCAGCATTGTGGCGTGGCAGATAGAAAGGAACACAATTTGAATAAGATACAGATGACGACACCGTTGGTGGAGATGGACGGCGATGAAATGACGAGGATCCTCTGGAAGATGATTAAAGAGGATCTTCTTTTTCCGTTTGTGGATCTGAAGACAGAATACTACGACCTCGGCCTTGAAAAGAGAGATGAGACCGATGACCAGATCACGATTGATGCTGCGAACGCGGCGCTCAGGCTGGGAGTTGCGGTGAAGTGTGCTACCATCACCCCCAATGCGGACCGTGTCCGTGAATATGGATTGAAGCAGATGTGGAAGAGTCCGAACGGGACGATCCGTGCGATCATGGATGGGACGGTTTTCCGCTGCCCGATCATCGTGCGGGGAATTGAGCCTAATGTCCGCACCTGGAAAAAGCCGATCACGATCGCAAGGCATGCTTACGGGGATGTCTATAAGAACAGCGAGATCCTGGTTCCGGGACCTGGAAAAGCGGAGCTGGTCTTTACCGGCAAAGATGGCACTGTGATCCGGGAAACGATCCATGAATTTGACGGCCCCGGGATCCTCCAGGGGTGGCATAACCTGGACCGGTCCATTGAAAGCTTTGCGCGAAGCTGCTTTGAGTATGCCCTGGATGCAGGAGAGGATCTGTGGTTTGCCACCAAGGATACCATTTCGAAGAAGTATGACGCGAGGTTCAGGGAGATCTTTGACCGCATCTTTGAAGCTTCCTATAAGGAAAAGTTCCAGGCCCGTCAGATTCGTTATTTCTATACGCTGATCGATGACGCTGTCGCCAGGGTCATGAAGAGTGAAGGCGGCTTTATCTGGGCCTGTAAAAACTATGACGGCGACGTCATGAGCGACATGCTGTCCTCCGCGTTCGGCTCTCTGGCCATGATGACCAGCGTCCTTGTGAATCCGGAGGGGAAATATGAATTTGAAGCAGCCCATGGGACGGTGCAGAGGCATTATTACCGGTACCTGAAGGGAGAGGAAACCTCCACGAATTCTGTCGCGACGATCTTTGCGTGGAGCGGCGCGCTGAGAAAGAGAGCGCAGCTGGACCAGCTTCCGGATCTGGAACGGTTTGCCAATGTACTGGAAAAGGCCGTGCTTGGGACAATCGAAGACGGGAAGATGACCGGTGACCTTGCCTTGATGACGACACTTCCGAATGTGGAGAAGCTCAGCAGCGAAGGGTTTATTTTAGCGGTCAGGAAACGGTTGGAGGAAGAACTGAATGGCATCTGAAGATTATATCAAGGCACAGAAAAGCGCAAAAGCCGCGTATCGGAAAGCTGTTTCCCAGGGTGAGTACCCATATCTTCCCGCTTTGGATGAGATCCTTGACAGCCATAATGTCAGGACGGAAGAACCCCTTGGGCTTGTCAGCATCCCGCTGGATCAGATCGTCGGCACCAAGACAGCAGGAAGGCAGGCTGCATTTGCATCCAACTTCATGCCGCTGATGCCGGAGAACAGCGAATTTGCCAGGAAATGGTCCAACGTTGTATCCTACCATCTGGACCAGGGGGTTGGGGATCCCATCGTCGCCTATGAGTATATGAACCGGTTTTATGTACTCGAAGGGAATAAGCGCGTAAGCGTCCTGAAGTACTTTCACGCGGATTCCATCGAGGGCATGGTCACCCGCATGGTTCCGTATCCCCAGGATTCCGTCGAGAACCGGATCTATTATGAATTCATGGATTTTTACAAGGACTCCCAGGTCAATTACCTGTTCTTCTCCAGGAAAGGAAGCTTTCAGCGCCTGACGGAAGCCCTTGGAAAAAAAGCCGGTGAGAAATGGACGGATGATGACAAGATGAATTTCCGTTCCCTGTATAACCGGTTCGCTGAGATCTTTACGGCAAAGGGCGGAGAGGAGCTGGGGATTACTGCAGGGGATGCCCTTTTGTTCTACCTTTCCCTGTATCCCTATGAAGAGGTGCTCGAGAAGAGCACCGGGCAGATGAAGGAGGATGTGGAGAAGATCTGGCAGGACCTTCCTGCGACAGGCCAGGTGAAAACCAATGAAGCCATGGTCTTCAAGCCATCTCAGGAAAGTGGCGGCAGCATCTTCACCCGTTTCTTCGGGCTCCATAAGGTCGGCCAGCTGAAGGTCGCGTTTATCCACGACCGTCCGGCGGAGGTCTCGAGCTGGGCTTATATGCATGAGCTCGGACGGATGCAGCTTGACCAGGTGTTCGGCGACAAGATCCATACGGATGCCTATTTCCTGAAGGAATCCAGCTCGGATATCCTGGAGCTGATCGAATCCGTGATCGCTTCCGGCTATCATGTGATCTTTACCACAAGCACCCGTTTCCTGGCGGCCAGCCTGAAGGCATCCATTGAACACCCGGAGGTAAAGATCCTCAACTGCTCTGTCGGCCAGCCATACCGGACACTGCGCACCTATTTTGGACGGCTGTTTGAAGCAAAGTTCCTGTGCGGGATGATTGCAGGCGCGATGACGCCGAATGATAAGATCGGCTATCAGGCACCGCTCCCGAATTACGGCAGCATTGCCGACATCAATGCCTTCGCCCTTGGCGCGCAGATGACAAATCCAAGGTCCAAGGTCTATCTGCATTGGTACAGCCAGACCGATACAGAATCCTTCCAGGATCTGATCAGGCGGGAGAATATACGCGTCGTGTCGGATTCAGACATGATCACGCCGGCTTCGAAGGACCGCAGCTATGGCCTGTATATGACTGGAAACGGCCTGATGCAGAGGCTTGCAACGCCCATCTGGAACTGGGGAAGGTTCTATGAGAGGATCATCCGGGATTTCCTTCAGGGAAACTGGGACAGCGACCGGGAGGTCAAGGAAAAACCCGCCATCAATTACTGGTGGGGCATATCGAGCGGGATTATCGATCTCATCATGTCCGATGAACTGCCGCGGGGCATCGAAACCCTGACCAATATCGTGAAGGGCCAGATGTATGTGGATTATTTCAATCCCTTCTGGGGACAGTTCCACACGCAGGATGGTTCGGTCGTGGGAAGAAAGGATGGTTCGTTGACTCCGGAGGAGATCATTACGATGGATTATCTTGCGGACAGCGTCATCGGATCCATTCCCAAGACCTGGGAGCTGACGGCGGACGCGAGGGAAAAGGTGGAGCAGCAGGGACGCATCACGCCTGCTATGACGACGGTAGAATGACGGGTGGCTGGAGATATGAAGATCCTTCTGGTGGCGGATGAGCCGTGCAAGGCACTCTGGGATTATTATGATGGAGAGAGACTGAAGGGGATCGATCTGATCCTTTCCGCGGGGGATCTTCCCCCTCAGTATCTGTCCTTTCTTGTGACGTTTTCGAACTGTCCCCTTTTATATGTGCATGGGAACCACGATGGCGTCTATGCAGCGAAAAACCCGGACGGATGCATCGACATAGACGGTAAGGTCTATAATTTTGAAGGCATCCGTATCTTCGGCCTGGGGGGATCCATGGACTATAATGGCGGCCCCCATCAGTACAATGAAAAGGAGATGGCGTCCAGGGCAAGGAAGGCTTTTTTCCCGCTCCTGCGCAGCCATGGGTTTGACATTCTCCTGACCCATGCGCCGATCCGCGGGATCAATGACCAGGAAGACCTGCCGCACAGGGGGTTTCAGGTATTTGACACCTTGCTCGAAAAATACAGGCCGCGGTATATGGTCCACGGTCATGTGCATATGAACTATTCATACAACATCCCCAGGACAATCGTCCACAGGCAGACCACCGTGATCAATGCCTACGAACGTTTCCTGCTGGAATATGAAATATAGCTGTTCAGGACAGGTCCTGAACAGCTACTCTGAAATATGATTCTGCCGGTTCACGGCCCCTCACGACCGTGAATCGTTACCCTGCTTTTCAATAAATCCTCAGACGGCGGATCCTGCCGTCAGCCTCTCATAAGCCTCCTGGTAGCGGGCGATCGTCTTTGCGATGACATCCTCCGGAAGAAGGTAGTCACTCTCAGGATGCGCTTTCAGCCAGTCGCGCACATACTGCTTGTCAAAGGAGGGCTGGGAGGTACCTTCGCGGTATCCCTCCAGCGGCCAGAAACGTGAGGAGTCCGGGGTGAGCATTTCATCCCCGAGGGTGACATTCCCGTCCTCATCCAGTCCGAATTCAAACTTCGTATCCGCAATGATAATACCCCGGGAAAGAGCGTAGGATGCACATTTTTCATACAAAGCGAGGGTTATTTCTTTCAGAATCCGCGCATATTCTTCCCCTTTCCCCGGAAACTGCTTTTCCAG
>CAMJIC010000148.1 GCA_946405675.1 uncultured Clostridia bacterium | reverse complement strand
GGTGCAGCCGTTTCAGGTTCCACCGCCTCTGTCACCTGCGGAGGCTGCAGATTCTCCGTCTCCTCGGATGCGTAAACAGTTCCCATGGTCTGCATGATCATGATTCCGGCTGCCAGCATGGCAGCTGTTATTCTCTTGTACTTCATCTTCTATCCTCCTTAGTTCCCAAAGAACCAGTTCCCGCCGATCTGCACGGCATTGGGTCCGGTCACTTTGCCTTTTGTGCTTCGAAAACTTGTAAATGAATGGTTCCGTATTCCTTTCTCCAGGCAGTCACTGACTGCCTGCTTGACGTATGTTGGGACATTTCCTCCCAACCGTGGGCGCCAGTAATCATCCATGCTGTAGCAGAACTGGCCGTATGCCGTCAGTTGCTGCATGGCTGTACTGCCCAGATAGCTCCAGTTTGGTGATTCCGTGCGGTTCATGGCACAGGATATGACTGCCAGGGCGCCGTCATAGCTGCCGTTATCCTCCTGGGCTACGACTGCCCAGATCAGTTCCAGCTCTCTTTGCGTATACCTGGTCGGATCTACCCTGTGGCCTCCGCTTCCCGTTCCCGCGATCACCCCCTCCGGAATGACCCGGCGTACTTCCCATTGCCGGCCGTCATTTTCGACCCTTCCCCAGCAGACTCCCCTTCCTGCTGTTTCCGGGCTGACGTTCGCGGCGCCTCCGGAGCAGTGGATCATCTTTCCGTCCCCTGCGTAGATCGCTACATGCGTTGAATAGTGGTGCCCGATCTTCCCGGTATAGAAGAGGATGATGTCCCCCGGGAGCGCCAGGTCCAGGGAGTTTGTTTCGATCACAGTGCCGGCCGCATCTTCCATCGCGTTGGTATTGCCGCCGATCTCATAACCGAAGTGGGAGTACACGCCGTGCACAAATCCGGAACAGTCCGTGTAATCCTGCCAGTCCGTTTCGTAATTCCTTCCGGCTCCCAGGATATACTTCGTCACTCCGATCCATTCCTTGGCGTAAGCTACGATCTCCTCCCCGAATGCTGCGTATGTGACTTCCTGCGAAGTGCTGGTCACGCTCACCATGGACATCAAAAGGCAAAGCATGATGACAAGGAGCCCGACCGGCCCCAGTACCAGAAGAAGTTTCAGCCTGCTCCCGGAAATAATCGCCTTTTTCACCTGTGCGGCTGTCTCTGTGATCCTCCGGGTAATGCTTTTTGCCGAAACTGCCAGGAAGTCTTTTACCCTCTCCCTCTCTGCCTGTTCTGCCGCCCATTGCTCCCTCATCTCCCTTTTCTGCCCTTCACGCGCCCGGGATGTGCGCTCAGCCGCGGCTATCCCCCTCCTGAGTTCTTTGAGAAAAACCGCATGCTTGGGGTCTTTTCCTTCCTCCCTGCCCCGGTCTGCACCTTTACGGCCCGGGTCCGGATGCATCTCCCGGCTCCCTGTCTGCTGTATCGGAACAGTGCCGGCAGGACCATTTTCCATCTCCTCCGCCTTGCTGCTGTTTCCGGGTCTCCTGAAGAAGGAGACCATCTGCTCCCTCCTCCATATCTTCCAGCCCCCTCTGTCTGTGCCATTTCTGCCGTGCACATGGTAATTCCCTGTATCCGGCATTCTTCTCCTGCTTTTGGAAACCGCAGCATGAGAAGAGCCATTCTCCGGTGCATCTGCATCTGAAGAATGGCTCATATATGCTCTCTCTGCCCTGTTTTTCGCTTTCCTGATCAGTGCTTTCTGTTTTGCAGGCGGAAGCTTGTCAAATGTTTCAATCTCCCTGTCGGAGAGGTCCATGACCACTTCATCCGGGATGCCGGTCATGCTCCCCCGGACATAGCGGCCCGCCGGTTTCCTGACGGAATGTGCAGCGTTTTTGCCCGTTCCCGGGGACGCCCTTGCCCTCTGCACATATGCAGGAGGCCCTCCTTTTCTCCTCACTCCGTCCCTGCTCCTTCTGACCTGCCTTTTCCTGAGCGAAAGGGACGATGCGTCTCTGATCTTACGGATCTCCATATTCTTCTCCCTCCCCTGGTGTTCTTCTCTCTGAGATCTTCCTGAAGTATTCTTCCCCGTTGCCGAATTCTTTATCCATAAGCTTTTTCTGCTTCCTGCTGATCTCATGGAAATTGGTGTTGAGGAGTTCGTACATAAGCCCGTCCTTCGGGATCCTGGAATCAATGGGTATGATCTTTTCCCCGAACTTGATAAGCCCGCATCCGCTCGGCGCGTTGGTAAGGTACTGCATCAGGTTGGGTGAGATCCCCAACTCATTCTGCAGAAGGTCCCTCTCGGCTTCCTTCAGGTTGTAAAGGATCAGGAATTCACTGTTGCACAGCATGGCCTCTGCGGCAGGGTTTGCCACAAGGTCGGCAACATTCTGCGTGATGGCGGTACAGAACCCGCCGAGCTTCCTCACTTCCCTCCAGATCTTCTCCAGGATCGCCGCCGAGTACGGGCTGTGCGTCAGTTCATGGGCCTCGTCCACAAACAGGTAAGTAGGATCTCCGTTCTTGGCATTCTTCGCAAATTCGGAGCGGATATTCTCAAGCATGATTGTTACTCCGATCCCTGACTGGCTGCGGTCCATGCCTTCCATGGCATAGACGACCAGGTCGTTGCTGACTTTGATGTTTGTGTGCTTTGCGAACATATTCATGGGCCCGTTGACGAACAGTTCCATGGAAAGCGCCAGGTCCTGGGCGCGCTCTTCAGGCTGCATCTTCATTGTCTGGTAGAATTCAACCAGCGTCGGCTCTTTGAACCCCTTCTTTCCAAGCCCTTCATAGATCAGGGTGATGACCCTGCCGATCAGGGAATTGTCCTGCGGGGTTATATTGTTGCCCTTGATCTGTGAGAAGATCGAGAGCATCAGGTTGGTCTTGTCCTTCAGGAAGGCCGTCTTATTCTCCGCATATTCATAGTTGTCAATCGAGAGCGGATTGATATGGTTGTCCGACTCAACTGAAAAATCGATGTAGGTTCCGCCCAGGTATTCACACGGTGCTCTGTATTCCGGCCCCGGTACGACAATGATCAGCTTTCCCAGAAGCTTTTTTACGATCTGGATGATGATGATCTTTGTCATGATGCCCTTCCCGCCTCCGGAGGATCCGATGATGAAGCCATTCCCGTTGATGAGATTGCGCCGGTCCCCGACCAGCACGTTCCCGCTGACCTGGTTGATCCCGTAGACGATCCCCCCTGCATCGTACAGTTCATGGACGATGAACGGTGTCATCCCGGCAAGGGGCTGCGTCAGGATCGGCTGCATGGTAAAGCAGAACCGGCTCCCGGTCGGCCCGGCCGTGAGAAAAGCGTCCGTCTGGTTGAACATGACCGGCCTGAATACGAAGCCCTCCCCTTCGGCTGCCTGCGTGAATGTCATGCACGCGTTGTCCAGTTCCTTCTTGCTTTCCGCGCTGATAAGCGCATAAACCCCGGCATAGTAGAGGGATTCATTGTTGTCATTCAGGATATCCTTAATGCCCTCGACCACATCCCTCTGGTGCCTTGCCTCATATGAGACGTCCGAGGAAAAGGCTCCTGCCCTGTTCCGGGTTTCCTGCTGTTTCTCGATCGTGCGGCCGATCATCATATAGACGTCATCCAGGTATTTCCTGGCAACGGTCTGCGGGATCGGTGAGACATCGATCGTGACACAGCACGCCAGCCGGCAGCCCATAAGCCTGCGCATGATATCCGGATTGATCCCGTTCGGGAACCTGGGCAGGTGGAGCACGCGCATGTACTTCTCATCCATCTGCAGCGTCATTCCGTCAAACGTGCCGTACTCATCCTGCCAGTTCCTGATCACGCCCGGGCTTACAAGGTCTTTCCAGTCCCTGCCGCTTTGCAGGTACTCCCTTATCTCCTCTTCCGGCCTCGGGATATCCCCAAGGCAATAGTATTCTGCAAGGTATTTGAGCCTTCCGGCGGCGTCCAGGGGAACCAGCGCGCTCTGCAGGGAGCGGAAGTTCTCCCTGAGGTTTCCTTCGATCGAACGGAAGAAATCCCTGGCATGCAGAAGATCCTTCCTTTTGCAGGAGATCACAAAGAGATGTGTCTGTTCCAGCCCGCTGCAGCCTTCCGTCAGGCTTTTTTCAATGTAATGGTTGAAAGAATCCGCCAGGGCGTCCATCTGTGACGGAGTGTTGATGCAGATCTCCCTGCGGATCCGGTCCGCATCGATCGAATTACTGATCGTCAGGATCTTGAACTGTGCGCTCAGTCCCGCAAGCAGAACCGAATACTGCGCGATCAGTTCATCCTTTTCAGCGTCATTCATGGTGGCAAAGTTTGTATCCAGGAAAGCGTATGCCTTATCAAAGGTAACGTCCGCGCCCTGGGGCTTCTTCTCAAGCTGGCAGATCCCGTCCCTGCTCATCCCGTAGATCTGCATGAATTCCTGCGTGGACGAGGGGAGCGGCCAGATCCTGTCCGTCCTGTAGATTGATTCCTGCATCTTTGTCATGTGCCCTCATCCCCTTCCGATATCAGTATGATCTTCTGCTTTTTTTGCTGTTTCTTTTTCAGTTTCTTTCCTCCGCCCTGTCCGGCATTCTTATGCCCGTATGTCCCGTCTTCTTTTTCCATCATCCCGATCAGGGCAGGCTTGAAGTAGTAAACAGGGTGTTCCCTGACATTCCTTCTTGCCTTCAGGTACTGCGTCAGGGTCATACCGTGGATCTTCAGAAAACCTGCCGCAGCAATCGGGAATACGGCCGGAAGTGCCGCATACAGGGCAATGGACTGCGGCAGGCCGATCACTATATGAAGGAACAGGAATGCCGCAGCGCCTGCAGCAACCGCCCCTCCCGAAAACAGGGTCTGTCTCAGTGTCAGGCCTTTATAAAAATCCTCCCTGTATTCATCGATGTTTTCATTCACCTGTATCATCATTGTTTTTGCTCCTTATCTTCTGTTTTTTCCGTTTCTTATCCCAGTCCCAGGCACCGCCTCACCGTGATCTCTGCTCCTTTCACACAGGCGCTTGCCGTGATCATCGGCATGCAGTATTCACAGATCATCAGCACCATCGCCACCACGCCGGTGTCTTTGCTTCCCGTGGAAAACAGGGAGGCGTCCTTAAACAGTCCGAAGCTGATCGTAATGGCGAGCGCTATGACCACTGCCTCCAGGGCGTAGCCGATGAACGTCCGGATCCATGCGATCCCCGACTGCGAGAATTCCCCTCCACCGGCAAAGCCCGCGAAGGCTACCGGCGCAAACGGGATGCATAAAAGCAGCTTGAACAGCCTGGACAAAACCGCCAGTACTATGCTCACCCCACAGACGATGATCACCATGCCTCCGATCAGGCCTCCGATCAGGCCGCAGAAGCCGTATGCAAGGTACATACCCCCGTCCGCTTCATCATCCTTCTCCAGTGTTTCCTTCAGTTCGTCAAACGCTCCCTTCATGTCATCACCGGAGGTCTCCACGCTGATCGTACTGACCACTGCGCTGGCGCACTGCGTGATCGCAGTGACAACAGACAGCGAGTTCACGATCAGCGAAGCGGTAATGGCGTACCGGATAAAGAACCGGAACATGTTTTCCAGTGTAAATGTGTTTCTGATGTCGATCGATTCCCTCAGCCAGCCGAGCACAAAGAACAGTACGCTCAGGGATGCCGCCACCGCCATGGAGATCGTGAAGATCCCGCCGGTGACGATCCCCCAGGCGCTTGCCTGGCTCATGGGATTGCGCTCTACATAGGTCAGCGTGATGCTGCTGCATTGCTGCCACATCTTATAGCCCGCCTGGATAAACCATTCCCCGCCATTCAGCATGGAGGTTCCTATGCTCTCAAGCGCCGAATCGATCGCTCCGCTGATCAGTCCCATGGCATGCCCTCCTTCTTACTTCAGGAGGTTGATGATGGTCGGCGCCGCTACCATGATGATCCCTGAAACGACCTTTTTCAGCGAATCCGTCTGCTGGGCAGTGTCCCTGCTCTGGTAGGCGCTGGCGAACTCGAAGATTCCCCAGGCCAGTACGATCACGCCGGCGGCCGTAATGATGCCGAGAACGATATCATAGAGGGAATTGATCTTGGATGTGACCGCCTCCGCTGCCATGCTGTTCATGGATAAATAAGCAGTCATCAGCATCGTCATGGCTGCCGTAATAAAATGTTTCCTTCTGTCTTTTCTCATGATCTGTCCTTTCCGGCCATCAAAAAAACACAGCGCCTGCTGTGCTTCTCTGATGGCCTTATGATTCTGACTATGTGTCTGTCATCCGCTCACAATGCCGGGCGGCCTTTACGATACCCTCCTCTTTTTCCGGATGGCCAGGATGGCTGCAATTGAGCCAAGGGCCATGAGCGCCATCACCAGGAAAGCTGCAATCGGCGTATCATCCCCGGTCTTTGGATTGGAGTATCCGCCGG
>CAMJIC010000147.1 GCA_946405675.1 uncultured Clostridia bacterium | reverse complement strand
TCGGAGGGGGCCAATGAGGTCGGAACGGTCTATTATTCCGATACCTTCGGCCTGGAGGATCGCCTGGTCATTCTGGAGAAGGTTCCCAGTAGCCTGACCGGAGATGTGATCTACCCTGCCGCTCAGATCGTCAATGAAGACGCTGACGAGGCGCAGAAAAAGGCTGCCGCCGCCTTCGCTGCATTCCTGGCATCGGATGAAGCAAAGCAGATTTTTGAATCCTACTACTTTGACACCAGTGTCGGTGAGGATACGGCACAGACACAGACGGAAACGGAAGTAAAAACGGCAGCAGAGACGGAGCAAGAAGCAGAAACGGAAACAGGAGCGGGAACAGCAACAGAAACGGAATAAGCGGCATGGCAGATGTGGTTTCTTTTTTATCCGCACTGGACTGGAGTCCGCTGTGGATCTCACTTAAAACCGGAGCCGTGGCCGCATTCATTTCCTTCTTCCTGGGAATCTTCACGGCCAGACAGGTGATCAAGGCAGGCCCCAGGGTGCGGGCGGCCGCAGATGGTCTTCTCACGCTCCCGCTTGTTCTGCCGCCAACCGTGGCAGGCTTCTTCCTTCTGCTTCTGTTCTCCACACGCAGGCCCTTCGGAAGCATGCTTCAGGATACCTTCGGCATCAGGGTCGTGCAAACCTGGCTCGGCTGCGTCGCGGCAGCCACCGTAATCGCATTTCCCCTCATGTACCGGAACGCAAGAGCTGCCTTCGAGCAGATCGATGTGAACCTGGTCTATGCGGCGCGCACCCTGGGGATGAGCGAGACACGCATCTTCTGGCGCGTGATCATGCCCGCCGCAAGGCCCGGGGTCACGTCCGGTGCCATACTGGCTTTTGCGCGGGCGCTGGGAGAGTATGGCGCCACCTCTATGCTGGCGGGAAATATCCCCGGCAAGACCGGCACGATCTCCCAAAGGATCGCCATGGTGATCCAAAACGGAGACTACCAGACCGCAGGCTTCTGGGTATTCATCGTCATGCTCCTCGCCTTTGTGATCGTGCTGATCATGAACCTTGTGACAGGGCGGCACGGAAAAAATGAGAAGAGATACTGACCGACAGGTTCGTCTCCGCATGAGTAACAATGTAGCCTGCCGCAGGAGGATTCCATGATACTCTCTGTCCATATCAGAAAAACACTTCCCGGCTTCACACTGCAGGCGGACTTTGAAACCGCCGATCCAGCCGATGCCGCCGCACCCCTTGCTCTCCTGGGCCCCAGCGGCTGCGGAAAGAGCATGACGCTGAAATGCATCGCCGGGATCGAGACGCCCGACAGCGGATGCATTTCTCTCAACGGCAAAAACGGACAGGAGCATGAAGGCCGGTCTCTCTTCGACTCCTCCCGCCGCATCAGCCTTACCCCGCAGAAACGCCGCGTTGGCTACATGTTTCAGGACTATGCCCTGTTCCCCAATATGACCGTCCGGAAAAACGTCCTTGCCGGAATGGGGAGGCATCCGGATCCCCGGTGCGCCGACCCATATCTGGAACAGTTCCGGATCGCGGATCTGGCGGAGCGTTTTCCGGGAGAGCTCTCTGAGGGGCAGAAGCAGCGCACGGCCATGGCCAGGATCATCGCCCAGAATCCGGATGTCATCCTGCTGGATGAGCCATTCTCAGCGCTGGACACCGCTTTGAAATGGCAGCTGGAGGAAGAGATGCTGCAGATTCTGGATGAGGTCAGAAAGCCCGCCATCTTTGTTTCACACGACATCGGAGAAGTGTTCCGTATGAGCAAGGAGGTTTGCACCATCAAAGACGGGAAGACATCCGGAAAGATTCCGGCGGAAGAATTCCGGGCACAGCTGATGGAAGGATCCTGCGGGCTGATGCCCGGCTGGAGGATTCTTCCCGCAGAGCGTTCGTACAGCGAATCTTTCTGACGAAGAAACCAATCGCATAGCCCGGAGGGAAACGATATGAAAACCAAGATCCGCGTCACATTGATCACCGATGAGGAAGAGAAATTCTACGGTCCGGGCGTACAGGAGCTCCTTGCCGGAATCCGGGAACACGGCTCTGTCAAGGAAGCCTGCGCGGCGATGGAGCTTTCCTATTCCAAGGGGCGCCGCATTCTGAAGCACGCAGAGACAGTCCTGGGCTTTGCGCTCGTGATCCGCCAGCAGGGAGGCGCGTCAGGCGGCGCGGCGAACTTGACACCCGAAGCAGAGGATTTCATGGCGCGGTATCAGCAGCTGACGGAAGCCGTCTCCCAATACACCCGGGATCAGATGCAGGAAATCTACGGGGACATGTGTCACTGCAGCCGGCAGTGACCGGTACAGGCACGCCTTTTTCACGGACGCACGTCGCGCCTTGGAGGCTTCGGCCCGAGGAACTGGTACAAGTACGTCTTGATCATCCCATTATAGATCTTCCGGTTCTTATCCGCCTTCCGCCCGATATACTTTTCCGCCTGGTCATAGGATGTAATCACATACTCCGACCAGGAATCCAGCCTGTCAAAGGCCTCCCCGATCTCCCGGTAAAGCGCCGGCAATGCTTTCTTCTCCTCCAGCCGTTCCCCGTAGGGCGGATTTGTGATCACGAACCCATACTTCTTCGGATGGTTCAGCTCGGACACCGGCCTCCTCTGGAAATGGATCAGGTGATCCACGCCCGCATTTCTGGCATTCTCCCGCGCAGCCTTGACGATCTCCCCGTCTATGTCATACCCCTGGATATCCGTCTCGATCTGATCATCGATCCTGCTGCCGGCATCATCGATCACGTCATACCACAGCTTCTTCGGGATCAGGTGCTCCCAGGACTCGGACAAAAACTCCCGGTTCATGCCCGGAGCGATATTGGCCGCGATCATGGCCGCTTCTATGGGAAATGTTCCCGACCCGCAGAACGGGTCCACCAGGATCCGGTCTTTTCTCCACGGAGTCAGCAGGATCAGCGCTGCCGCCAGCGTCTCAGAGATCGGTGCCTTCGCCGTCAGCAGACGGTAACCTCTCTTGTGCAGAGAGATCCCGGTGGTATCGATCCCCACCGTCACCTCATCCTTCATCAGGGTGACCCGCACCGGGAAGGACGCGCCGGTCTCCGGGAAGGAAACCAGATGATACTTCTGCGCCATCCGCTCTACCATGGCCTTCTTCATCACCGACTGAATGTCCCTGGGCGAGAACAGCTTGCTTCGGACACTGGCCGCCTTTGCCACCCAGAACTTCGCATCCCGCGGCAGGTATCTCTCCCATGGGATTGCCCTGGTTCCCTGGAACAGTTCTTCATAGGTTTCGGCATGAAAGGAACCAGCCCTCACCAGCACACGCTCCGCCGAGCGCAGGAAAACATTGGCATAGCACACCGCCTGCCAGTCCCCCTCAAAGCAGACTTTTCCGTCCTCAACCTGTGTGACCTCATAGCCCAGATCCGTAATTTCCCTCTTCAGCACGCTTTCCAGGCCGAAATGGCACGGACAGATAAAAAAAATACGATTCTCAAAAAAAAGTGTTGCTTTTTCTCTATACATATCATATAATCCTCTTGTAAAAAATATTACCCTTAATAGTATTTTTTACAACCCCTTATTAATTATTTATACTCCCCTTGGAAAGACGGCAGCTCCCCTGCCGTCTTTTCTCATTCAGAGGATCCGGGGTTCAGACACGTCTCCATAAATACCCCTTACCCCGTAAGCACCTGTCACGGAATAACCTGTACATCTTACTTGTCTTTTCATCCGACCGCACAGCTCAAAAATCAATCGTAACTGTTCAGAACCTGTTCTGAACAGTTACGCATCGGGCGATGCTTCGCATCCAGAATCGCCCGATGCCACTTCTTAAAAACCTTCTCAAGACAGCCTTCCAAACAGTCTCCCGTCCATGCAGTCTCTCTCAGGCATGCCATCACCAGCCGGCATAAACCATTTCCACGGCAAGGCCGTCACATAGCGGCATATCCGTTCCTGGCGTACCCCGGGCGCCTTTCATCCGTCAGGTAATGGCCGCTCGTCCGGAAGATATCCGAAAGAATGCCGCACAATTCCTCATTGTCCCTGCGGGTATGCACCGACACCCGGAAATAACCCGGGCCAAGCCCTCTGTAATTCCTGCAGTCCCTGATCAGGATTCCTTTCCTGGCGCACATCGCGTGCAGATCCTGCGGTCCTTCAAAAAACAGGAAATTCGCCGAAGAATCATAGCAGCGGATTCCAATCACTTCAAAGGACTGCTTCAGGTAGCGCAGCTCCCTGCCAATCAGCTCCCGGGCTTCTCCCAGGTACTCCGTTTCGTCCAGTGCCGCTTCCCCTGCCATCTGCGCAGGGATCGATACCGGCCAGGGCTGGATGCTTCCGCGGATTCTGTCTGTCAGCCGGGCGTTGGAGGTCACGCAGTACCCAAGCCGCACCCCCGGCATCGCGTAAGTCTTCGTAAAGCTTCTCAGGATCACAAGGTTCGGGTTATCAGCGATATAACCAGCCAGCGTATGCCTGTGGGGATCCGCTGTCAGCTCCAGGAAGCATTCGTCAACCACGAGCAGAACTTTGTTTTCCCTGCAACGTTCCAGGATACGCACCATCAGTTCCGGTTCTGCCAGGATACCTGTAGGATTGGACGGGTTGCACAGATACATCAGATCGATGTCTTCCGTGATCTGCTCCAGAATGTCCTCCCCTATGCAGAAGCCTTTGGAGCGCGAGCACAGATAGAACCGGATATCCTGGCAGTTTGCCACCCGAAGCGCCTTCTCATACTCGGAAAACCCCGGGCAGATCAGCAGCGCTGTCTGCGGCTTTGCAGCCTGGGCCACGGCAAAGATCATCTCCGCCGCCCCGTTTGAGCATGTGATCCAGTGAGCAGGGATCCGGAAATGATCCGACAGCTTTTTCCTTAGGTCCCTGCACCTTACATCCGGGTACTGGCCCAGAGATGCCGTGGAACGGATCACGGCGGAACGCACGCTATGCGGTGTTCCAAGGGGATTGATGCTGACCGAAAAATCCAGCCGGCACGATGTGGAATAAACGTCTCCTCCATGTTCTGGTGTCTGCATAGTCATTTTCCTCCTCTCCTTTATTCTCCCACTGTTGTTACATCCAATGCTCCCTGGCGAAATTCCATCCGTCATGAAGCATATGACTTCCTGACACCACCATCCTCCATCACAAATCAGGCACTTCCTTCCGTCTGCTGCGGCCAGCCCCGGCACTCATCCGCCGCAATCCTGCCCGGTTCCCGCCTGCCGCGAACTTCTCTGGTAGTCACCTGCCGCGAGCTTCTATGACAGTCACCTGCCTCCCAGCATCGCCTCCTGGTTCTTAATGTTGACCCTGGAATTGGGCGCAATGGAGGCGGTGATGAAGCAGTTGCCTCCGATTACCACATCATGTCCGATCACGGTCTCTCCTCCCAGGATGGACGCGCCGGAGTAAATGGTGACATTGTCCTCGATGGTGGGATGGCGCTTCTTCCCCTGCAGACCATGCCCTGCCCGGGTGGACAGCGCGCCGATTGTCACACCCTGATAGATCTTGACATGCTCCCCGATGACCGTCGTCTCTCCCACCACGATTCCGGTCGCATGGTCGATCATAAAATACTTCCCGATGGTTGCCCCGGGGTGGATGTCCACGCCGGTCTTCCCATGCGCATGCTCCGTCATGATCCGCGGGATCATGGGAACCTTCAGGAGATGAAGCTCATGCGCAAGACGGTATACCGTGATGGCGTAGAGCCCCGGATAGCTCAGGATGATCTCGCTCTTGGAATAAGCCGCCGGGTCCCCGTCCAGGACCGCCTGCACATCGGTATCCAGATATTCCCTCACCCTGGGAATGCGCCGCACGAACTCGATCGCGATCTTCTGCGATTCCTCCCTGACCTCTTCCTCTGATCTCAAATGGAAGGAGTCCGTATAGCGCAGCGTAATCTCGATCTGCTCCGCCAGATTGATCAGAATGTCATCCGTGATCGTGCTGATCGCGGCATCCATGTTGAACACGCGCTGCGTTGCGTTCGGATCCCGGTAATAGCCGGGATAAACGACCTGAAACAGTTCATGGATCACGCGCACGATCGCATCTCGGTCCGGCTCCCGGAATGCCGCGATCCGGTCGATGGCGCGTCCGCCCTGATAATCCCGAAGGAGCTTCTGGACGGCCAGGCCCGCCTCATCCTTGAAGTTGAATTTTTTCTGTCTGTCCGCCATTGGATACAGTACCTTTCTTCAAACCAGTTCCGCTGCAAAGTTACAAATAACGCTTCGCACACTGCCCGGTGCAGAGTTACAGATGACGCTCCGCACACTGCCCAGTGCAAAGTTACAGATGACGCTCCGCACACTGCCCGGTGCAGAGTTACAGATGACGCTCCGCACACTGCCCGGTGCAGAGTTACAGATGACGCTCCG
>CAMJIC010000146.1 GCA_946405675.1 uncultured Clostridia bacterium | reverse complement strand
TCCCCTCGCATAGGAAAAGGTTCCGCCCGGCGTCGGCTGCAGGATCACGTGGCCGTATCCCGCCTCCTGAGGATCCGCGCAGATGCCAAGCTGATACGCCATCATCCACTCATACACGGCTCCGAAGGAATAATGGTTGAAGGAATTCATGCTGTTGTTGCCGTTGAATCCCAGCTCATTGGTAAACCCGTTCCAGCGCTCCCAGATGCTGGTAGCGCCCTGTGTCACCGGATACAGCCAGGATGCATACTCCGTAGACTCAAACATCCGGTAGGCAAGATCATCCATCCCGTTTTCAGAGAGCGCGTTCAGCACATTTCCCGTTGCATTGAATCCTGTCGTGATCGTATACGGAGGAACCTCCAGCCCGTCGCTGTCCGTCGCATCCGGCTTTTCGATCGTTCCGGCATAATGCTCCAGCGCCTTCTCCAGGTTCTCATCGCTGATCACATGGAAGCGCAGCGGAGTCGCGTAGGATGCCTGTGTGTCCACGATCTCATTCTTCGCATTTTTGGTCTTCCCGGTCTTCTCATCGATAAAGTATTCGTTCCATGCCTGCCGTGCCGCCTTTGCAATCTCCCGGTATTCCTCTGCCTTGCCGCTGTCGCCGACCGCGTCCGCCATCAGGGCCGCCTCGTCCAGGCAGGCAATGTATACCGCATTGCCGAGCATAACGCCATCCGTGGGAATCCTGGCCAGGTGGTCGCACAGCGTTCCGGTCTCTCCCGTCAGCCTCGGCTCCTCCTGTTTATCACCGTTCTCATCCTTGTACTTCATGGGTGTGGCGGCCAGATGATCCACATAGGTGTAGATATTCTCAATGTTGTCCCGCACGATCGCAAGATCACCGGTCTGCAGATACATGTGATAAGGAATTGTAACCACCAGGCAGTTCCAGGTGATCCCAAAGCTCTGCCCCTTGTGGGGAACCGCGTCATCCGCCTCCAGGTCATAGGTTACATAAGCCGGACAATACTGGGAAGACAGCCCCGTATCCTCTCCGCAGTCCGCGCGCACCGTATCCATCCACTGCCGCATGAAGGGATAGGTGTCCGCCAGGTAGGAAGCGGAAAGCGCATATACCTGCGCGTCCCCGGTCCATCCCATACGCTCGTCCCGCTGGGGGCAGTCAGTGGGGATAGACAGGTAGTTGCTGGTCGTGGAATGGGAAATATTGGCAAACAGCTGGTTCGTCAGCTCGTTGTCAGACTCATAGGCTGCCGTCGGATCGAGGGAGGAAAGCACCTGCATCTGAACACACTCCACGGGAAGTGCCTGATCAAGACCGGTAATTTCCACATAACGGTATCCATGGAAGGTCAGGTCCGGCGCAAATACATTTTCTCCCTCCTTCATGGTGTAGAAATCCGTTACCATGGCACTGCGGTAGTTTTCCACCATGAGCATGCCGTCCACACCTTCATCCGTATATTCCTCCAGCTCCGGATACAGGATCTCCGCGAAACGAACCGTGATCGTCTCCCCGGGCTTTGCCAGCTCTTTGGGAATGGTGATCAGCGGCACACCGGCCACATTTTCACCCATATCATAGAGGTATGCGCCGCTCCCCTCCTTCGTCTCACCCAGAGCTTCCTTCGCCTGCATCGTCCGGATCACATGGACCGGCTCGTCATACCGTGTGGAAAATGCGAAATGCGACATCTGTTTCCTGGGCGCGATCACGCTTGCTTCCGTCCACGCTGCATCATCAAATCCCGCGCTGCTCCAGCCTTCCACCTCCGCTTCCTTCCGGGCGTCATAGCGCTCGCCCTGGAACAGGGAGGCCAGGCGGACCGGTCCGTCCGTGCAGCACTTCCAGCTGGCATCATCCGTCACCACCGTATCTGTGGATCCGTCCTCATAGCGGATGACCAGCTTCGCCAGCAATGCGGTCTCATCCCCGAAATAATTGTTGTTCAGGCATTCAAAGGTAGCCATGCCGGTCCACCAGCCCTCTCCGAGAACCGCGCCCATGGCATTTTCTCCCTCCTGAAGGTAATCCGTCACATCGTAGACCTGATAGGGCATAATCTGGTCGTACTCCGCAAAGCCAGGATGAAGCCATTCCTCCGGCGCCACTTCCTGTCCGTTGATATAGTAGTCACAGATCCCCTGTGCAGTCAGATACAGCCGGGCACGCTCAATGGGGGAAGACGCCTCAAAGGAAGTACGGAGCATCGGCGCCGCGCCGAAAGATGGATCCGCATAGCTCACGATTCCATTCTCTCCACCGTCCACCCGGATGGCATTCCCGTCCACAGTCACGCCTTCCAGGTTCTCAAAGATCCCATAGCCCGCTCCGGTTTCCTGATCCAGGAGGACACCCCGCGCAAACCTGCCGCCGTTTTCAATCCGGTAATCGGAAAACACAGCCTTCTCCCCGGGATCCGCGGCAAATCCCACGCTGTTCAGATTCGGGAAGGTATTGCCGTTTTCCATCGTATTGACCAGTATCGTATCCTTCAGCTGCGTTCCGTCCACTGTCACGGTGAGCGTACTGGCCGTGCAGAAAAGATCGATCCGGTGGGGCTCGTACTGATTGCCGGCATTCAGTACGCTGTCCAGCTCCTCACTCTCTTCGATCGAGAAAAATGCCTTCTCCGGATCGTCTCCCCTGTCGTACCCGCATCTGTACGCGTTGATCCTGGCTCCGCCCTTCTTGGTGGCATCCGAAAAATCAACCTCGATGCGGACATAATTCTCGCCGGAAAGAAGCCTGTTATTGAACACCTTGTTTTTCAGGCGGAAATCATCCGCGCCAAGCACAAAGGAGGCGCTGCTGCTGCCTTCCTCCAGCCGGACATCTGCCGAGACATGAAAGACCGCCTTGGATGGCGCATCCAAAGAGAGGCTCCCGGCTCCGATCCACTCTGCGCCCTCCCAGGCTTCTATCCCCGGATCCATCAGGGATGTCTCAAAAAATGCTTCCTCCGATTCCAGCAGATCCTGGTTCTGGTTTTTAACCGCAACGCTCCAGGTGTACCGGGAACACGGCTTAAGCGCCTCCCCCTCATATGGAATTCCGTTGGAGACACGGCTTTCTACCTCGCCGGAATCCCAGACCACAGTTCCGGATGCATCCTTTACGACAATCTGCCGGGACGTCTGTGCAGCGCCGATGGCATCCGACTGCATCTGCCAGGAAAACACCGGCTGCGCGCTGTCCACCCCAAGGGGATTGACGCTGCCGTCAGTCTTCAGGTTCACGATGGCATATTCCGCTCCCGTCCCGTCTTCTTCCCGCTCAGTTTCCTGCGCATTGGCCATTCCCGGAACACAGGAAAATGCAAGGACAGCAGAAAGGATACAGGCAGTCCATTCTCTTCTTCTCATCTTCGCCCCTCCTGATCTAAAAAGACCGTAACTGTTCAGAACCTGTTCTGAACAGTTACGCATCGGGCGATGCTTCGCATCCTGAATCGCCCGATGCCACTTCATTTACACTTTCATACGCCCTCAGCAGCAAGTGCTTCGGGCTGTTCTGAACAGTTACAAAAGACCACCGAACCAAGATTCGCTCAGTCCGGTGGTCCGTCCGTCTTCATGCTGTCCCGGAAAAACATTCCGTTACAGTAAGGTCAGACCGGCGCATGTAAAAAAGCGCCATTATAACAGTTCATTCTCACTCGATCGGAAGCCAGATATTCTGCTCCTGCGCCTTGTCAAGGATCGCCGGGGTATCGCCGCCCATGAATCCGGTCTTGTCTTCTTCGATCGTGTACTCTGTCCCGTCATAGGTGGTTCTGGTCATCTGATCGTCGCCGTAGAAGTTGCACTCCAGATAGAACTCGCTCATGTCTTCCTTCGCGGATACGGTGCAGACAAGATCTGCCTGGATATCCTCGATGGTATATTCCACGACTGTGTAGACATCATAGTCCGGGTTCGGGTCAAATTGCGGTTCCGCCGGAAGATCCGCTTCGCTGCCGCCTTCTGCCTCTGTCTCTGCTTCGGTTTCTGCCTCAGTTTCCGCCGCGCCTGCGCCGTCAAAGAAGATCCAGATGTTCTGCTCCTGCGCCTTGTCAAGGATCGCCGGGGTATCGCCGCCCATGAATCCGGTCTTGTCCTCTTCGACCGTGTACTCTGTCCCGTCATAGGTGGTTCTGGTCATCTGGTCGTCGCCATAGAAATTGCACTCCAGATAGAACTCACTCATGTCTTCCTTCGCGGATACAGTGCAGACAAGATCCGCCTGAATGTCCTCGATGGTATATTCCACGACCGTCCACATGTCATAATCTTCGTTCGGCTCGAATACCGGCTCAGCAGGAAGATCCGCTTCGGTTGCGCCAACTACGTTTTCCGCCGCTTCCGTCTCTCCGGCATAAGCGGAAAGGCCAAAGGATGCTGTCAGGGATGCTGCGATCATCAGAGCTGCGATTCTTTTCTTCATTTTTCTTTCTCCTTTTTGTACTTGTTTCCTCCGGAAAGGCTTAGGGCCGGTCGGCAGGTGAGCAAACCCTCCCGGCCTCAGCTCCTTTCCAGAATAGCATAAATGCTGCTGTATCTTTACTGTTCCACTCTGGGAACAGCAACGACCTTATTATGATCCTCCTTCCGTCCTTCCGGAAGGAAGATCAGACCCGCGCTGTCATCAGGCTGCGGAATCGGCAGGAATGGGAATCAATTATTCCTCCACCTTTACTACCGGAAGGAATGCCGCAAATATGTTCAGCATCATGCCGATCACCGCAAAGATTACGAAGATGATATATCCCATGATGGTATCCACTCCGTCCAGCCCGGCGTAGACATAACCGATCTGGTTCACCATCAGGGAGGTTCCCCAGACAACCGCACTCGCCATGAGCGCTGAATTGATCACCGGGATCAGTCCGCCGATCATCGGAGAGACTGTTGACAGAAACCACATGCATGCCGCCAGCACGACTGTTCCGATCAGGAAGAAATAAACCGGCTGATACTTATACATGACATTGCGGTAAAGGATCGCTGAGATTGCGGCGACTATGGCGCCGCCAATCACCAGATAGACCCCCAATGCTCTAACTTTTTTCATCGTCTGCACCTCCTATCAGGCATTCCTGCCGTCCTTCATCGCCTTCAGCACCGCCAGGATCAGGAACAGGACTGTAAGCGCCGCGGTCACAATGATCGCCGCCAGCACGGCATTGTCCACCCATGTCCTGACAGGAATGATCTCCGTCGTGGAGCTGGTGCCGTTCATCGCGTTGCTTTGCACCTCCTGATACAGGAAGTACTTGATATTCTTCGCCATCTGCTCCTGGAAGTACAGATCCTTCTGGATGTCACTCTTTGCATTCGCCATGACGCCGATGTTCGAGGTATCGTAAGCGGAAGTGGTGAGCGTTCCGCCGCCGCCTCCGGCCGTGACATCCCGCCAGTTCATATAGTCGGCGCCGTTGATCATGTCAGTCACGATCCAGCCCTTGTATCCCCACTCGTTGCGGAGGATGTTCACCAGAAGGTTCCGGTATGCTCCCGCATACGAGGTGCCCGCACGGTTAAATGCGGTCATCAGGCCCTGGGCATTGTTGTCGGACAGGCACTTCTGGAAGGAACGCAGCTCATTCTCACGGGCCGCCTGCTCTGTCAGGAAGGTGGAGAGCCCGGACCGGTTCATCTCCTGATGGTTAAAGGCAAAGTGCTTGGGCTCCGCCATGGTTCCCTTGCTCTTCAGTCCGATACACAGAGCATTGCCGCTGTAAGCGGACAGGACCGAATCCTCCGAATAATACTCATGGTTCCTTGCGCAGTAGACCGATCTGTGCAGGTTCAGGCCCGGCGCAAAGAGCGAGCTCTCCTTGGCCCACAGTCCGTCCTCTCCCAGAAGCTGTCCTTCCCTCTCGATCAGCTCCTTATTGAAGGTCGCCGCAACCACAGGCTCCGTCGGCATGACGGCCATACGGTATGTGGAATACTCATCTCCCTCGGCAACATAATATGGATTGGTATCCTTCTCACCGCTGGTCCATCTGACGAAATATCCGCCTACCTGGTCTCCGGTGTATCCAAGAGGTCCATCGTTCTGATATACCCTTGGAAGCTGGATGGAGTCTATATTCTCCAGGTCGTCGCCGGCTTTCTCAATGAACTGGATCGCCTCATCCAAGGTAATCTGGCTGACCAGCTGATCCCACATCGGATCATCGATATCCAGAGCTCCGGCATACTTGCCTTCCTCGTCGAACACCATCATGTCGATAATCTTCATGCCGCTGTCAACGCCCCAGGAAGCCGTGCCGTCGGAATTCTCAGTCAGCTCATACAGCTTATTCTTAAGCCCTGTCATCATCGCCTCGGTCGGCGTGATCGCTTCCACCGTCGTCCAGCCCTTCGTCCAGTCAGACCTGGTGGTATACTCCACGGTGCCCTCGATCAGCTTGTTGATATCCATATCCTGAAGCTGATTCTGCACGCCCACCGAATAA
>CAMJIC010000145.1 GCA_946405675.1 uncultured Clostridia bacterium | reverse complement strand
CTACATAGTAGACATTGGACTTGCGGATGAACCCACGGGCCGTGCAGGTGGGATCGTTGGCAAGCATGTCATTGCACTTGTCAAAGATCTGCCGCGCATTCTTGCGGCTCAAAGGCTCGGTAATTCCAAAATACCGCTGCAGCTCCAAATTGCACCAGTGGTACATCGGGTTTCCGATGCACTTTTCAAGGGTTCCCGCAAACGCGTAGAACCTGGCAAAATCATCCTCTCTTCCGACGATCGCTTCTTCCTCAATCCCGTTGGAACGCATCAGCCTCCACTTATAATGGTCGCCGTAGTAGCTTCCGTCCGGCTGCACGCCGCCGAACCATACATCGGAAATATTCGTGAATCTGCGGTCTTCGTAGATTTCCTTCGGGCTGAGATGGCAATGGTAATCGATCAGCGGCATCTCACTCGCATAATCATGGAACAGATGCTGCGCGGTCTTCGTCTCAAGCAGGAAATCCTTATCCATAAACTGTTTCATATGATTCTCCATTCCGCCGCCCCGAGGGGCGGCTGTCTTAGGATCTGCTCATTCAAAATTGCTTATCTTACTTGTCTTATTCTCCGGTTACGCAGGCATCAATGCATTCGGAAGCACCATCGTGAACCACGGTACAAAGGTGATCAGAAGCAGCGCGATGATCATGCAGAGATAGAAGGGCAGCGTCGCCTTGACGACATTCTCCATCCGGCAGTTCTTATCTGTCTTGTTCGCGATCGCGGATCCGATGAACAGAACCGCGCCCACCGGCGGCGTCAGCAGGCCGATACCGCAGTTGAGGACCATCGTGATACCGAACTGCACCGGATCGATGCCGATCGATGTCGCAATCGGAAGCAGGATCGGAGTCGTGATCAGGATGATCGGGCTCATATCCATGATCATGCCCAGGAACAGCAGGATCACGTTCAGGATCAGGGCGATGATGATACGGTTGCTGGTCAGGCCGGTGATCGCATTCGCGCACAGATCCGGAACATGCAGCAGAGTCAGGCAGTTGCCGAACAGGCTGGAGGTCGAGATCAGGATCAGGACGATGGACAGGGTATCGATGCACTGATCCAGTGCCTTCCACACGCCCTTCCAGGTCAGGCCCTTATAGACATAGACCGATACGATCAGGGAATAAATAACCGCGATGGCGGAGCTCTCTGTTGCGGTAAATACACCGGCGACGACGCCGACGACAACGATCAGGATCGCCAGCAGCGCCCAGATGGAGGACAGGAGGGATTTCCCTACATGCTTCAGGCTGAAGCCTCTTCCCTTCGGGTAATTGCGCTTCACAGCGATGATATAGGAACCGATCATCAGGGCAACCGCCAGGATCGCGCCCGGGATATAACCGGCCATGAACAGGCGTCCGATGGACACGCCGCCTGCTGCCGTCGCGTAGATGACCATGTTGTGGGACGGCGGAACCAGCAAACCCTCGCAGGAGGATGTGATCGTGACAGCCGTCGAGAAATCGGTATCATATCCCTGGTCCGTCATCATCGGGATCAGGATGGTTCCGAGGGACGCGGTATCCGCGGAAGCAGAGCCGGAGATTCCTCCGAAGAAATAGGATGCCACGATGTTAACCATCGCCATGCCGCCTCTCATCCAGCCGACGAACGCGTCCGCCAGGTCGATCAGCTTTTCAGAGATACCGCCGGAACCCATCAGGATACCCATGGTGATGAAGAACGGTACTGCCATCAGGGAGAAGGACCAGATGCCCTTGACCATCTGCTGGGACAGAACGTTCAGGTTCACGGGCTGCCCTGCGGACACGGCCTGGTACACGATCGTCAGGATCGATGAGATCGCGACCGCGTAGGCAATCGGGAATCTCAGGATGACCATGACCAGAAATCCAACCAGCAGGATCACAATTGCAGTTGTATTGACAGCCATTACTCTTTCGCCTCCTCTCCATAGCCCTTCTTCCAGAAGGCTTCCAGATCCTCCACGATGCACTCCAGCTCAAACACGATCATAAAGAAGCCGGCCAGGGGGATCGGGAAATACTGCCAGAACTTCGACAGGGTCGGAATGGAAATATAGGTTCCCATCGATCCAAGGGTCGTCGCGAACTGCCATCCGTAGACCAGCATGACAATTCCCAGGATCAGGACGGAAACGTCAGCGATCACATCGAGAACCTTCAGGGCAACGTCAGGAATGTAGCGGTCAAAGGCTGTCATGCGGATGTGACCCTTCTTGCGGATCGCAAGGGCCGCGGAAAGAACCGCCATATAAGCCATACAGGTCAGGACCATCTCTTCTGTCCATGATCCGAACCGGATAAAGGACACATACCTTGTCAGAACCGCCAGGCATGTCAGGATGATATCTGCGATCAGGAACAGCTTACAGATCAGCAGAAGGATCCAGGACAGCACATCATAGACCGGCCTGACTTTTCTTAACTTCAGAAAAATACTCGGCATACTCTTCACCTCTTTTTGATGCTGTCTCATGAAAAGCGGCTCCCGGGCAACTGCCGCGGGAGCCGACCCATAGTTATCTTGTCAGAATCGTCTGTTCAGTTCAGCTTTCTTAACCTGACAGCCCGATCAGTCTGCAAGGGCTTCGATCTGATCATACAGATCCTGCTGCGCTTCGATCGCGCTCTGGATCGCCGGAGCACTCATCGCTGCTTCCATCCACGGGGTCTTGTCTTCGACCTCGATCACGGTCGCGCCTTCTTCCTCAAGCTCTGCAAGAACCTTCTCTTCGTTCTCCGCGGAAAGGCCTTCGCAGTACTCTTCCACGATCTCGCCTGCATCGTACAGAACCTGCTGCTGGTTCTCGGTCAGCTTCGCCCAGCCGGTATCAGCGACGACAACCTGGATCGCGCCAAGGGTATGCTCGTCAAGAAGCAGATACGGTGCAACCTCCTGGAAGGAGTTGGACTTGTAGTTCGCAACCGGCTGCTCCGCCGCATCGCAGACACCGGAGCTGAGGCTGGAGTACAGCTCTGTGAATGCAACGTTGGCCGGGTTCGCACCAAACGCTTCCACAAGGCCGGTCATGATCGGGTCGTTCGAGACACGGATCTTCAGGCCCTTCAGGTCCTCAAGTCCTGCCACTTCGCTCTTGAAGAAGAAATCACGGAAGCCTTCCTCACCATAGTAGATGCCTCTGAGCGGAAGACCGTTGTCCTGCGGTTCATTCAGGAATTCCTCAGCCAGATCGCTGTGGACGAAGTTCCACCAGTGGTCACGGCTCTGCCATACGAACGGAAGGGACAGAAGGGTCGCCTTGGAGCAGCCATATCCGGAAAGGGCGAAAGCGCTGATACGGGAGATATCGATCGTTCCCGCGCCGCCAAGCATGGTATCAAGAACCGTAGCTTCATCGCCAAGAACGCCGCTGTCCTGAAGGTCGATGGTGATGGAGCCGCCGCTCATCGCCTCAACCGCTTCCTTGAACTTCACATCGGTCATACCGACGGTGGTATCAAGCGGGTTGACTTCTGCCATGACCAGGGTAACCGCCGGGTCTGCCGCCGCTGCTTCGTTGACAACATAATCAGCCGCTTCTGTCTCATCCGCGAATGCCATGGTGCCCATGGATGCTGCCATAGCGCCGGCCAGCATGACTGCCATAAACTTCTTCATCATGTTACGCTTCCTCCTTAAAAAAGATGATAAAACATTGTTTTGTTTCCCCGCTAAACGTTTTCCTTTCGTGATATTGCTGATTCGGTAAACGTTTATCTGTCATGGATTCTAGCATTTGGCCGAACAAGTGTCTACAGGAAATGTGTCCAAAATGTGATCTTGTTTTTTGTGAAATTTTACTAAGAAGGGGACGACACATCCCGCCCAACGGGCCGGCCGCCACAAGCCGCCCCCGGCCTGTGAGAGCCAGGGAACTCCTTCGAACTTCTTTTGACATCTTCTGCAAGCTGAACCTATAATGGAACCGGGATAGCCGGATCACCGGTCCGGCTGCGCCTGGCGCTTGCGCCGGTTTGTTTCATGCATAAAGAAAAGGAGTTTGGTTATGAATGATGTCAGTAATCTGTTTTCCCTCGAGGGCAAGGTTGCTCTTGTGACGGGTGCGGCTTATGGGATTGGTTTTGCCATGGCTTCTGCCCTGGCTTCGGCCGGAGCGAGGATCGCCTTTAACTGCAGGTCCCAGGAGCATATGGACAAGGCTCTGGCGGAGTATAAAAAGCTTGGGATTCAGGCAAAGGGGTACCTGTGCGATGTGACGGATGAGGCGCAGGTTCAGGCTATGGTCGCGGACATTGACAAAGACCTTGGTGTCATTGATATCCTGGTCAACAATGCAGGCATCATCAAACGCATCCCGATGACGCAGATGAGCGCGGATGAGTTCCGTCAGGTCATTGACATTGACCTGAATGCGCCCTTCATCGTTTCCAAGGCGGTCATCCCGGGCATGATCGAAAAGGGGCACGGAAAGATCATCAACATCTGCTCCATGATGAGCGAGCTTGGCCGGGAGACGGTTTCCGCGTACGCTGCCGCGAAGGGCGGGCTGAAGATGCTCACCCGCAATATCGCCTCGGAGTACGGTGAATACAATATCCAGTGCAACGGGATCGGGCCCGGTTATATCGCCACGCCCCAGACGGCTCCGCTGCGCGAAAAGCAGGCGGACGGCAGCCGCCATCCCTTCGACAGCTTCATCATTGCCAAGACACCGGCCGCGCGCTGGGGCGTTCCGGAGGATCTGATGGGGCCCGCGGTATTCCTGGCTTCGGACGCCTCCAATTTTGTGAACGGGCATATTCTTTATGTGGACGGTGGAATCCTGGCCTATATCGGAAAACAGCCGTGACAGCAGAGAAAAACAAACAGGATATGCAGGCGATTGATCTGCAGATCCTGAGGATCGGTTAAGGACCGAAGATTCTGTTTTAGAAGGAAGGTTAGAAGAACATGAAGAACGACAGATGGGTATTTTATGACCAGGTAACTCCGGAGGATATGGGCGGCGGCGTCACGCGCCGGGTGCTTGCCTATTCCGACGACCTGATGGCGGTAGAGAATACATTCGAGAAAGGAGCCGTCGGAGCGCTCCACCATCATCCGCACACACAGATCACTTATATCCTGAGCGGTTCATTTGAGTTTACCATCGACGGAGTTAAGAAAGTCGTCCGTGCCGGAGATACCCTGCTGAAAACAAACGGAGTCGAGCATGGCTGTGTCTGCCTGGAGGCAGGAAAGCTTCTGGATATCTTCTCTCCCTACCGGGAGGAATTCGTAAAGGACTGACGCTTCACGTTGTTCAGGAAAGAAAGGGATGCCGCAGGTTTCGTGCGGCATCCCTTTCTCCGTTACAAATCTACGTTACAAATCGCAACCCAGGGCTTTGTCATGAATGAATTGCCCTGTCTTCTTTCCGTGCTTTTTGTAACCGTTCAGATCCTGTTCTGATGCTCAGGATCTGTTACAGAATAACTTGTACATCTGACTTGTCCAAACGCTCATCTGCTGCGTTGGAAAGCCTCGCCGTAGTCAGTTCCTGTTCTGAGTAGTTGTGATGATTTTCCATTATCGCCAATATCCTTTACGGCTGCAGGATCGTGATATCAAAGCGGGATGTCCGCATCATATACGCGACCTGGCGGGCATCCGGGATGACCAGGCTGAAGGAGCTGGCCGCGCCTGCGCACATGCCCTGGCGGAACGCGGTCTCGACATTTCCGTCCGATCCCAGAAAGCCTGCGATAAATCCGGCAACCATGGAATCTCCCGCGCCGACCGTGCTCACGACATTGCCCTTCAGGCCGTCTGCGCTGTAGATGGTACCGTCTTCGCTCAGGAGCACCGCACCGTCTTTGCCCATGCTCACCAGGACGTTCCTGGCTCCCATCTCCTGCAGCTTCCTCGCGTAGGGGATCGCCTGTCTCCGGCTTTCGATCTTTACGCCGAAGATATCCCCCAACTCGTCCCTGTTCGGCTTGATCAGCCATGGGTGGTACTTCAGGGTTCCTGTCAGAAGCTCTTTTTCTGCATCCACGACCACATTCAGGTTTCTTCCGTTCAGGAACTGAAGAACCTGCTCATACATCGTAGCCGGAAGGAAGTCCGGGATATGTCCCGCAAGCACCAGGTAATCACCGTCCACCAGGCAGCGCAGCCTCGCATACAATGTCCCGATATCCTCCTTGGTGATCTGCGGCCCCTGCCCGTTGATCGCCGTCTCCGTATCCGAAACGACCTTCATATTGACACGGCTCATCCCTTTTTCCACGTCAATGAAATTGTTCTGCACGCCGATCCCGTGGAGCAGCCGCTTGATCTCGGCCCCTGTAAATCCGGCAGTGAAGCCCAGCGCGGTATTCTCATAGCCGAAATTCTTCAGCGCGATGGATACATTGACTCCCTTCCCGCCGGGATAGACCTGTTCCGAGGTCGTCCGATTGATGATCCCTGCCCGGAAATGATCAACGTTGACAACATAGTCAAGAGTAGGGCTGAAAGTAACTGTATAGATCACAACATTTACTCCTTCCTT
>CAMJIC010000144.1 GCA_946405675.1 uncultured Clostridia bacterium | reverse complement strand
TTGATCAGAAACTGGTTATCAATCGACATCGTTCTTCTTCCCTTCCTCCAATTCCTCAATGGAAACCGCTTTCCCGTCTCTCCAGATCCGGTCCAGGTCATAGAACAGCCTGTTTTGCGTATCAAAAATATGGATCACCAGATCGCCATAATCCAGAAGGATCCAGTTCGCGGTCTGATAGCCTTCCTTATGCCGGACTTCATAGCCGGCTCTGCCAAGCACTTCATCCACCTCATCCGCCATCGCCTGAACCTGGTTCCGGTTTTTGCCGGACGCAATGATGAAGTAATCCGCGAGCGTACTGACCTGCTCAATATCGATCATGGTGATGTTTTCCGCCTTTTTCTCCTCAAGGGCATGATAAGCAAGGCTTGCCATCTCTCTGGACTTATCGTATGTCATATCATTCTCCTCTTCCTAATCTGTAAACATCAGTTTTCTGGCGCTTTCGACTGCCGCACCGGTGAGTGCAGCGAATCAAATCGGCATATTTGTAATCGGGCTTAACGAGTCAAATTGGCTATTTCATTATCGAATTGTAACTGTTCAGAACCTGTTCTGAACAGTTACGCATCGGGCGATGCTTCGCATCCTGAATCGCCCGATGCCACTTAATATACACTTTCATACGCCCTCAGCAGCAAGTGCTTCGGGCTGTCCTGAACAGTTACATCGAATTTTACGATGTGCCGGACTTGGAAAACAATCAGGTCGTCAGGGAATGTCCTTTATCCTCTGTCTCAAAGAACAGGTTATGGTAATACCGGTAAGCGCTGCGGCTCATGGGATCAATCTCTCCCTGCCCGGAATCCAGATAATGGAGCGTATCTTCCAGGATCTGGCAGACCGTCAGATTCAGGTCATGGAACGCAAGGGCGCGCACCTGTCCCAGGTTCTCGGCCTTATAACGATGCGGCTCTATATAGTCAGCAGTAAAAATGATCTTTTCGAGCGTTGTCATGTTCGGCCGCCCTGTGGTGTGCCACAAAATCGCGTTCAGGATATCCGAATCATCGATACCATACTTCTCCCGCGCAAGCCATGCCCCAAGCTTGGAATGGAGCAGATAAGGGGCTTCCAGCTCGACCTTCGTGATCTCAATCCCACGTTCCTTGCACATCCTGATCTTCTTATCATTCGGAATGCACTTCGCACAATCATGAAGCAGGCCGGCGACCTGCGCCTGCTCCAGGTCAGTTTTATAACACATCGCCAGGGCGGATGCGGTATACATCACGCCGAGCGTATGCTGAAAACGGTCTGCGTCGAGCTCCTTTTTGACTTTTTTCTGCAGCTTGCCCAGGTTATAGTTCGACATAGATGCCCTCATTCAGAATATAATCCACGACCGCATCCGGAACGTAATACCGGATGCTTCTGCCTTCTTTTCTCCAGGAACGGATATTGTGCGATGAGATGTCTAGGTTCGGGCTTTCCAGCTTCCGGATATCCGCATGGTACTTTTCCTTCAGCTGGCCGATTTTAAGGTCAAGGGATGCCAGGTCCATACTGTCCCTGACCGCCGCCGTCAGGATGCACTGATCGCAGATTTCCTGCGGCCCCTTCCAACTGTCAAAGGTCAACAGGGAATCCGCGCCCATGATAAAATAGTAATCCGTATCCGGATGCTGCGCCCGGAGCCTTCTCAGCGTCTCCTTCGTGTAGACGTAGCCCTCCTCATGCATCTCCTCCAGGGAAAGTGCAAAATGAGGATTAGAGGCGATCGCAAGGCGCACCATCTCGACCCGCTGCTCATTGGAGGCACCGTCCCTGATCTTTTTATGGGGCGGGTTTCCGGATGGCATAAATAATACCTTTTCAAGGGAAAACTGCTGCCAGGCGCTTTCCCCAAGGATCAGGTGTCCAATATGGATCGGATCGAAGGTGCCGCCCATGATCCCGACCCTGCGCCGCAGAGCATCCGTTGTACTGGATGTATGCATGTTCGTTACCTCTTATTCCCCTTTCTGTCAGGAGGAAGGCTGATCTTCTTCTTGTCATCCTTCCCTTCCCTGTACAGGACAAACTTCCTGCCGATCACCTGAACCAGCTGCGCCCTCGTCCGTTCAGCCGCCGTTTGGGCGATCTGATGAATGTCTTCCAGGCAGTTCTGGCCGATTCCGACCTTGATCAGTTCTCTTGCTGCCAACGCTTCTTCAATGGAAGCTGTATTCTCAGGAGTCAGCGCTTCTTTTCCGATCTGGACAACTGTATCCTCTTTGGAAGCAAGACTCTTCAGAAAAGCTCTCTGTTTGCTTGTCATATCATCCTCCGTTTTTCGTACATCGAGAATAACACAGTTACTGGAAATGCGCAATCTGCAACTGTATACTGCGCTCTGAACGGAACTCATTGATCACAGGGCGGTATGCAAGGCTGAGCCTCACCTGGTTTGGTTGTCCCATCATCAGCTTTGCCGTTTCAGCCTCGCCCCATGTATCCTTGATATATTGGAGAAATGCATTCGCATCTCCAAAATAGACTGCGGTCATCCGGCGGCTTCCGTCTGTCACCGAAAGCTTCACACAGTTCTGATTCTTCCCGAGAATCCTGAGGCTTAGGACCTGAACCTTACTGCATCCAAAAAGCGGCGCACGGTTGCCCGGCCCAAAAGGCTCAAGGTCCGCCAGCTCTTCGATCAGCGGCTCCGAAAGATAGGAAAAAGGAATGACCGCGTCAAGAAGCACCTTTTGCGTCAGGTCATCCGGGGTTAAAGCACAAATCTCATTGATCCTGGAACGCAGCGTATCAAGGCTGCTGCGTTCGATTGTCACGCCGGCTGCCATTGCATGCCCTCCGAACCGGACCATCAGATCAGACACTGCAGACAGCTCATCATGCATGTTGTAAGGCTCGATGGACCTTCCGCTTCCCTTCAGCAATGCAGGATCCTGCGTATCCGTGAAAATGAGTACAGGCCGTAAGAAGGCCTCCTTCACTTTGGAAGCAATGATTCCCGCCACCGATTCATGGATTCCTTCCAGATAGACACATAACACTCTGTCATGGATCAGGCTGCTGCCGGTGATCTTCTCAAATGCTGCTGCCTTCCCATCCTCTGTCATTTCCTTGCGCATGTCATTGAGCTGTTTCAGCTGCTCCGCCTTCCGGGACGCTTTGACAGGGTCTGTTTCCAGAAGCAGTGAAACCGCGTCCAAAGCGGTTTTCAGGCGCCCGGAAGCATTCAGGCAGGGGCCAAGTACGAATCCCACATGGGTCGTGGTCAGGGGCCTGTCGGACAGAGCGCAGGATCTGATCAGCGCCTGCATCCCGGCATTTTCTGTTTTCGGCAGCAATTCCAGCCCCTTTTTGACCAGGATCCGGTTTTCCCCCGTCAGCTTCATGACATCCGTGATGGTTGCCGCTGCGGCAAAGGTCAGGTTCTCCATCGCGATCCGGCACTGATCCACAGGAAGCTCACCGCCCTCCATGTACAGCATTTCATACAGGTACATCAGCTTCCAGACAACACCAGCCCCGCACAGCTCTTTATCCGGATAGCTACATCCCGGCTTCTTCGGGTCTACGACCGCATCCGCTTCAGGAAGGATATATTGCCGCATCCCGGATGCATCGGTCTTATAATTTGCTTCATGGTGGTCCGTAATGATCACGGTCATGCCCAGCTTTTTTGCAAACAGGACTTCCTCCGTCTGGGTGATGCCATTGTCACAGGTGATGATCAGGCTGACCTTATCATGAAACGCCTGCTCTACCATCCTTTTGCTCATGCCAAACCCGTCCGTGACACGATCCGGGATATCGTAGCTGACACATCCGCCGGCTTTATCAAGTGTATGGTAAAGAATGCAGGTGGAAAAAATCCCATCCGCATCATAATCGCCAAAGATCCGGATCTTTTTATTCGCAGCAACAGCGTCATGAAGAAGGCTGACCGCTTCCATGGCCTGATCCATCTTCCTCGGGTCAGCCAGATCCTCCAGGCCGCCATAAAGGAAGGTACGGATCCTGTCTTCCTCATTGATCTCACGGTTGAGCAGGACGGTCGCTGTGACAGGATCGATCCCAAACTGCTGCGCGATCTTACCATTCCCGCCTTTGACCAGACGGCTCCATTTTTGCTTAACTCTGTATACCATGATACTATCCTCATTTACCAGATACCAGAAGATCGCCCAATTGGTGAATAACAACGCTGCTGCTTCCCAGCCTGATAAAAAGGACTGCCGGCGCGAAAAACCGACAGTCCTTTTTTCATTGAAAGAAGATTACTTCGCGCTCTTCTTTTTCTTCTTCTTGCTGGCTGTAATCTTCTGCGCAGCCTTAGCATCGGCGGCAGCCTTCTGGGCTGCAGCTTCTTTCCGGTCACGCGCAAGGCGAAGGACATACCAGATCGGGCCGGTCAGGCAGACCGATGAGAATGCGCCGGCCACGATACCTACCATCAGCGGCAGGGCAAATTCGCGGATCGAAGGCACACCTACCACGTACAGGCATGCAATCGTTGCGAAGGTGGTCAAAGAGGTATAGATCGAACGCGTCATGGTAGAGGTGATACTCATATCCACCAGATCCTCGAGAGAATCGAAGCTCTTGCGCTCTTTCAGGTTCTCACGCACGCGGTCGAAGATAACGATCGTAGCGTTGATCGAATATCCGACGATCGTCAGCATGGCTGCGATAAAGGTATTGCCGACTGAGATCCGGATGATCGCATAGGACGCGAAGACCAGAAGCACGTCGTGCACCAGAGCCATGACAGCTGCGGATGCGAAACGGATATCCGCAAAACGGAACCAGATATAAACCAGCATGCAGATGACTGCGATGATGACCGCGATGACCGCATCCCTTCTCATCTCATTGGAGATGGTCGAGCTGATCGTCTCAAAGTTAATGGAGAGAGCGTCATTGCCTTCGTTATCCTGATAGGTCGCGATCGGGAATTCCTTGTTCAGAGCCTCCGTCAGCTCCTGCCTCTCTTCCACGCTCAGCTGCCTTGTCTTGAAGATGATCTCATTGGAACCGGCAACCTTCTGGGACTGGATCTCGGCGCTGCCGATCACGTCCTGGATGACAGGCTTGATCTTACTGTCAATCTCATCGATCTCATAATTGTCTTCAAAGGTGACATCAGTGGAGGTGCCGCCGCGGAACTCCATCGAAAGGTTCAGCGCTCCGTTCCCGCCGGCATTGTTGATCAGGCAGAACACCGGACCCAGGAGCATGCATACGATGGCGATCGCAAAGAAGATCTTCCGCTTACCGACCATATGGAGACGGTTGAACTTCAGTGCCTTACCAAAGTACTTTTCATCTGACATGCCAAGCGCATAACACGCATTGACCAAAAGCCTTGAGATGACCAGCGCGGTAAACATGGAAAGCACGATACCAAGCGCCAGGGACTGTGCAAAGCCTTTAACGGAACCGGTCGCCATCAGGTTCAGGACGAAGCAGGCGATCAGGGTTGTGACGTTGCCGTCGATGATGGCGGAAAGCGCTTTCTTAAAACCGATATCAATCGCAGAACGCACAGACTTTCCGCTTGCGATCTCCTCACGGATACGGGCATAGATGATGACGTTCGCATCGACCGCCATACCGATGGAGAGGATGACGCCTGCGATACCGGGAAGCGTCAGCGTCATGTCAAACGCATTGATCGCAACCAGGTCAAGTGCTGCGTACAGGACAAGCGCAAAACCCGCAATGATGCCGGGAATCTTATAGGCAATGATCATGATCAGGATGACGATGACCAGGCCTATGATGCCGCCGGTCAGAGAGGTGCTGAGCGCTCTCTGTCCCAGCTGCGCGCCTACCACATTGGAACGGATCTCTTCCAGCTCAAGGGACAAAGAACCGATCCTGATAAAGGACGCAAGCTCCTGCGCGGACTCAATCGTAAAGGAGCCGGAGATGACACACTTTCCGTCCGTAATGGCTTCGTTAACGCGGGGAGCGCTGACAGTCTCACCATCATACACGATGGCGATCGTATTGCCCACATTCTCACTGGTAGCCTTGGCAAATGCCTCCGCACCTTCCTTGTCGAATTCCAGCTGGACAACATACTCTGTATTATTCATGTTGTCTCTCTGGGACGCAGCCTCAGCAGAGACGACATGGGTGCCATCCAGGATGACAGTACCATCGGAAAGCTGGAACTGAAGGGAACCCGGCTTACCAAGATCCTCCAGGATCTCGTCCGCGTTTGACACGCCCGGGATCTCAATGTTGATCCGGTTGCTTCCCTCCTGATAGACGGAAGCTTCTGTAGAATAGCCGTCTACACGCTGCTGCAGCTTATAGACGGTATCAGCCATATCTTCCGCGGACGGGTTCGATTCAACAGCCTGGTAGGTGATGGAGACGCCACCCTCCAGGTCAAGCCCAAGCTTGATGTTCTTCGCTGCGCCTGTCCCGGTGGGACCCCATCCGACGAATGCTGTAACGATCAGCAGGACAAGCACACATGCAATCACCGCCAGGACGATCCCGGCATTTCTCTTTTTCATTGGTCTGTTCCTCTT
>CAMJIC010000143.1 GCA_946405675.1 uncultured Clostridia bacterium | reverse complement strand
ATTGTCAGGTATTCTGCCTTGTTAGCAGAACCACAGTCTCCACATGTACCGTATGGCAAAACTGATCCACCGGCTGCACCTTTTGTACCCTGTATCCTCCCTGTACAAAGAGTGCGAGGTCTCTTGCCAGGGTAGCGCTGTCACAGCTTACATAGACAATACGATCCGGTCCGGCCCGGAGAATGGTTTCCGTGACGGTGCGGTCGAGGCCTTTGCGGGGCGGATCGACAACGATAACATCCGCTGGCGGGAGTTCTGGTGCCAGTTCTTCCGCCTTGCCTGCAATAAATTCACAATTATCGATCTGATTGATGGCGGCATTCTGCCTGGCATTTTCTACCGCCTCAGGAATCACTTCGACTCCGTACACACGGCCGGCTTTCTGTGCCAGAAACAAGGAGATCGTTCCGGTTCCGCAGTACAGATCCCATACCGTTTCCGTTCCTGTGAGGCCGGCATATTCCAGGGCGGTCTGGTACAGCACTGCTGTCTGTACCGGATTGACCTGATAGAAGGACCTGGAAGAGATCCGGTAGGTCAGGGAGCCGATGCGGTCTTCAATAGAATCCTTGCCGTAAAGGACACGGCTTTCCCGGCCAAGGATCACATTAGTCCGTTCCCGGTTCACATTCAGCACAATGCTCCTGATCTGATACCTGAAGCCGCTGCCGGAGGGCAAAGCCAGCAGCTTTTCCACCAGCCTCTTCTCATCCTTTAATTCCGATGATGCCGCCACGATCACGACCATCAGCTCCCCCGTGGAAAAGCCGGCGCGGGTCATGACATGCCGGATCGTCCCTTTCCCGGTCTCCTCGCGGTAGGGGCTTACTCCGCATTCCTGCATCCATGAAATCACACATTCAAGGATCTGCTGGTTCTCTTCAATCCCGATCAGACATTGATGATGATCGATGATCACATGTGTCCTTCCGGCGTAAAAGCCGGCGATGATCATTCCATCTTTGCTTTCCCCGATCGGGAACTGCGCTTTGTTGCGGTAATGCCACGGATCATCCATGCCACGGATGGGACAAAGCACGCCCTCTTCCAGTTCGAACCCATTCTCCTCAGGACGCGCCTTTGAATCATGAACCAGGCCGCTGTCTAATGCAGGACTGCCCGATACAGAGCTGCCTGATACAAAGTTGCCTGATGCAGGACTACCCGATGCAAGAACGCCCGATACAAGGCTTCCCGATGCTGGGCTGACCGATACAGAACCGCCCGATACAGAACCGCCCGATACAGAACCGCCTGATACAGAACCACCCGATGCAGAGCTGCCCGTTTCCTTCCCGAATCGAAATCCGCCGATCCGAATCAGATTGTCCCGCACCTTGCGCTCCTTCAGGGCAAGCTGGGCCGGGTAGCTCAGTTCCTGAATCTGGCATCCTCCGCAGCGGCGGGCCACGGGGCACCGGGCGCATACCCTGTCAGGACCTTGGGAAATAAGTTTCTCCAGTCTGGCATAGGCATAGGTTTTCTTCTCCTTGACGATCCTTGCCAGAATCCTGTCGCCGGGAAGCGCATCCTTCACAAAGACGGCCATGCCCTGGGCATGGCCGATTCCAAATCCTTCTGCAGACAGATCTTCAATGAACAATTCTGTCAGATCATTTTTTTTCATCCTCACCACTCTCCCGTCTTGCGGAGGTTGGATTCCATCAGGCGGTTAAAGCCGAGCCATTCATCCGCGCCACGGTTTTTCGCGGCTGCCAGGATCTCCTTCATGGTCTCAAGCTTCGCATCTGCGTTGTCCGCCAGGTGCAGGGCCATCGCCTCCGCCAGGGCGGGTTTTTTCGGGCTGCCGTATTCATATTCCCCATGGTGGGCGAGGATGCAGTGCTGCAGCTCGCTCAGAAGCCGGTGCGGGAATCCGGGAATCCTCCTGCACGCGGATCCGATCAGCTCGCTTCCCATCACGATATGGCCCAACAGCTGTCCATCATCCGTGTAATCATTCGCCGGAAAATTCGAAATCTCCTTCAGCTTTCCCACATCATGGAATGCCGCCGCAGTGACCAGCAGGTCATGGTTCAGGTAAGGATAGGATGCGCAGTAAAACTCACACATCTTCACAACATTCAATGTATGCTCGCACAAGCCGCCGACAAAGCTGTGATGGACTGTCTTCGCCGCCGAATGCCTGCAGAATGCATCCTCAAACGCAGGATCATTGAAATACCTGTCAATAAGCGCGCGCAGCCACTGATTCTTTACCGAGCCCAGGATCTCCTTCAGCTCGCTATACATGGAGCCGGTGTCATTCTCACTGACCGGAAGATAATCCTCCGGCTGGTACTCACCGGGTCTTGCGATACGCACGCGCTTGATATTCAGCTGCAGATTGTTCTGGAATGTCGTCACTTCTCCCGCGACATAAATAAAATCAAACGGAGCGAATTCCTCGATCCCGGTGGAATTCGGTTCCCAGATCTTGCAGTCAATCGTTCCACTGCGATCCTGCAGAGTGACGTTCTCATATTCCTTCCCGGTCTTCGAGGTTGCCTGCTGGCGCACCTTGCACAGATAGACATCCCCGACCCGGTCTCCTTCCCGCAGTGTTTCGATCAGTTTCATCCTTTATCCTTTCTTTCCTGAAAGCATCTCCTCCAACGTTCCCACCCGGAGGAACAAAGCCATCTTCCGTTATCCGAAATCCCATGCTTCCGCTATCCCATATCACATGCATCATCTTACCACGTTGTCCGGTTTTATGAAAGCTGTGTCTCCCAGCAGTTTCTCAAAAGGCCTGTTCTTCCCCCCGGTTCCCCGGCTCAGGTATTCCTCCCGGATCTCCCTTCCGGTCCGCTCGACCTCCTCCAGAAGCTCCCTGGCGGACAGCCGCCTTGCTCCCTGTCCCCAGATGATCACCTGCTCCGCCCCGTCACTCGTCGCGACAGTGATGTCGAATTCCGATGCCATGCGGTGTACGGCTTTCTCGATATACCGGTCCGCGGTCTCCGCCTCCTTCGTGAAGACGATGCTGACATCATGATAGCGTTCCGTATGCTCCGCCGCGCCGATGACCCGGTAGGCGTCAAAGACCAGGATGACCGGCATCTGGTGATACCCCTGATAGTTGCTGAGGATCTCCGCAAGCCTTGTCCTTGCAGCATTCATGTCCCGCTCTGCCAGCTCCCTGAGCTCCTTCCACGCGAAAATGATATTGTAGCCGTCCACCAGAAGGATCGGATCCTTCCTGCTGACCTTCCTTGGTTTATGCAGTCCGGAAGGACCATGCCGCCCGCCGCCGAAGAATGTCTCCTTCGCCCCTCCAAGGTCCTTGCGTTCAATCTTGCCGTAGGTGCGCTCGAAGATCTGCATCAGCTCCTGATTCGCAGCCTCGTGCCGGCGGTATGCCTCATAGCCCTCCTCCCATCCGGACGCGGAGCCATTTCCCCCTTCCTCTGCAAAGGCCGCGTCACCTGTATCGTCATAATTCCACTGCATCCCTTCCCCACGCGCCTGGTCCATCAGGGGCAAATGCGCTGCCTGGTCAACCTCGTCCCAGGGCACCTCATACCCTGCCCCGTGGGCGCAGAAGACGGACCAGTTGGGGTAATTCAGATCCCTGGAGGGATCATATCCCGCCTCCGCTATGACCTCCTCCGCATTATGGCATGGCTCATATCCGCGGATCTTCAGGTTCAGTGCGCCTCTTCCGCCGGAGTAGGCCCGCACATCCGCCTGATAATTCCGCATACAGGCAACCGGCGCGTATCCGGTCAGATGGGCAAATTCCCCTTCGATCCTGGGCGCGTTGGCGTGTCCGCTGAATCCTTCGATATCCATCAGCGCCCTTCCGATCATCTGGGATGGAATGTCAAGGGTAAAATCATACCAGGGCTCCAGCAGGACGCTTTCGCATTTCATCAGTCCCTGCCGCAGGGCGCGCCCTGATGCCTGTCTGAAATCGCCGCCGACGGTATGCTTCAGATGGGCTCTTCCGGAAACCAGGGTAACCTTCACGTCGGTCAGCTGGCTCCCGGTCAGGACCCCTGCCTGCCGGCGGGACCGCAGCATGCTCAGGATCAGGCGCTGCCAGTGGCGGGCCAGAATATCCGTGGAACAGCTGCTTTCATATACCATGCCGGATCCCTTCTCTCCCGGCTCAAGGTACAGATGCACCTCGGCGTAGTGGCGCAGCGGTTCAAAATGCCCCACGCCTTCCGCACCGGAAGCGATGGTTTCCTTATAGACGACCCGTCCTTCGCCAAATGAGACTGCCACGCCGTACCTCTCCTGGACGATTGCCTGCAGGATCTGGGTCTGCACCTCTCCCATGACCCGGATCTGGATCGATTCATTCTTCTCTCCGAGCTGCGGGTCGATCTCCGGGAGCTCTTCCGCCAGCTCCTTCAGGTTTCCGAACATCTGCAGGCGGTCGATGGCATCCGGCCAGATCAGTTCATAGGAAAGGACACTTTGCGTTGCCATTTCCGCCGAAGGCGGGCAGTCCCCGAAGGTCTGGCCGATCCAGGACCGGGCAAGCCCTGTCACGGCGACAATCTCCCCTGCCCCTGCCATCTCCGCGGAAATGAACTTTTCGCCGGAATAGACGCGGATCTGGGTTATCTTCTCGGTCTCAGTGATCTGGCTGCGGACCTTCAGTGCGCCTCCTGTGATCTTCATCCAGGTCAGCCTTGTCCCCTTGGCATCCCGGGAGATCTTATATACCCGGGAGCCAAACTCTGCCGGATATTCCGGCTGCCTTGCAAAATGGGGCAGCGCCCGGATCAGAGCCTGCACGCCCTCCATCTTCAGCGCAGACCCGAAAAAGCATGCAAACATCCGGCGCTCCTGCAAAAGGAGTGCCGCCCGCTCATCCGATACCTGCCCTGTTTCGAGGAATTCCTCCATGGCGTCCTCATCGCACATCGCAGCCTGGTCGTACAATTCCTCCATGCCGGAAGCAGGGACATCGCCATCCCGCATGCCCTCCGGATCCTGCAGCCCATCCTCCTGCCACCTCCACCCGTCAAACCGGATGCACCGCTCATCCAGGTTCTGGCACAGGTCCTGAATGACGCAGCCCGCGTCGGCACCGGCCTGATCCATCTTGTTCACAAAAATGACCGTGGGCAGATGATAGCGCTCCAGCAGGTTCCACAGCTCCAGGGTATGCCCGGTCACGCCATCCGCTGCGCTGACCAGCAGAAGAGCCAGATCGGCAACCATCAGGGTTCTTTCCGTCTCAGCGGTGAAATCCACATGCCCCGGGGTGTCCAGCAGCGTCAGCTGAAGGCCGGGCGTTTCCATGCGGGCCATTTTCGAGAAAATCGTGATCCCCCGCTGCCGCTCCAGTTCATGCGTATCCAGAAAGGCATCTTTGTGGTCTACCCTCCCGGCCTTACGGATCGTTCCGGTCAGGTAGAGCAAGGTTTCGGATAACGTTGTCTTGCCTGCATCCACTGCGGCAAGAATCGCGAGATTGATCTTTTTTTGCATTTTTTATCCCTGTTAAGCAGGCGGTCAGAGGCGCGAGGCACCTTGCCCTCCCCCTGCAGGCTGCCGGAATCCCTCCGCCAAAGAAGCCTGCCGGACCGAATCATGACAGTCTGCGGGTGTGCTGAATAGTTACAAATAATCAATAATTTTCTGACAAGTCAACCAGTTTAGTGCTATAATATCCTTGAAATCAAAATCAAACAAGGAGGGAAGTCGAGAATGACGGAAAACTATAGGATCCTGATCGTTGGAAATGATCCTGAACTGGCACCTATGATCTCCGACGCCCTTGAGAAGGACCGCTACCAACTGTTCGCTGTCACTACCCTGTCGGAATCCGATGATCCGCTCCAATCCTTTCAGCCGGATATGATCATCCTGGATCCTGCATTTACCGGCTCAGACCCGAAAGGATACCTGCAGTCGTTCTGGGAGAAGACGCATGTACCGGTCCTTGTGACCAGCAGTGAGACGGATATCTCAAGCAGGGTGCTGTGGCTGGAGATGGGAGCGGACGATTACCTGGTCAAGCCATTTGACCCGCGCGAACTTGCCGCGCGCATCCACGCGCTTCAGCGAAGAAGCGCTATCCAGACGTCCAGCCGGAACCCTCCTGTCCTGGAAACGGTAGAGTATCCGGATCTTTCGATCAATCTGAACAACTACACCGTCATCTGCCAGGGAACGAACCTGCCGATGCCCCCGAAGGAACTGGAGCTTTTGTATTTCCTCGCTTCCTCCCCGGGGCAGGTGTTTACACGCGAGAAGCTGCTCAACCACATCTGGGGCTATGAATATGCCGGAGACACGCGGACAGTAGACGTGCATATCAAGCGTCTGCGCCGCAAGCTTCCTGCATCTGACAAATGGGCGATCGAGACAGTCTGGGGCGTCGGGTATAAGTTCCAGCCCGCCACCTGACCGGTAAGATCCATATCCATTTTCCTGACATGCCGTAACAAGTCACACCCCTGCCAGCGGGCCGGCCTGTAGATGTGACTTGTTAGGAGCTGTTCAGAAATAACTTGTACATATGACGCAGGACAAACGTTCAT
>CAMJIC010000142.1 GCA_946405675.1 uncultured Clostridia bacterium | reverse complement strand
GCAGTCTGCCTCAGGCCAACCTGAAAGACGAACCAGTAGACCAGGACGGTCACAACAGGCTGTACCAGCGCCCAGACGATTCCAAGGTAGGAGCCTGCGAATTTTTTCCGAAAGTCATTTTTGGCAAGCGGCCAGATCAGGCGCCGCTCGGTGATCAGTAATTTGAGCATAGATTTTCCCAGAACGCATCTTCATTGATTGCGATTCACAGCCTCTTCCCCATACGCCGCGAATCCTGCTTACGGCGAAGAGATCCTTATGATCCTGCCTGTCCACAGTCCAAGGTTCGATTGCATAATAACCTCAGGCAGTGACATACTTGATTACCCCGTTCACCGCGTAGCCGGAAAACAGGATGGCGCTTTTCACAGGCCCGAATCCCAGATAGCGGTAAGCCCGGTATCTCATTCTGGCGCTCTTCAGCTTCCCTCCGCTCTTCCCTGTCGAGCTGACCCGGTACAGGATCAGGGGCTCATTGACTGCGCATACTTCCTCATACCGGTTCAGGATGTTCATCCACATAATATAGTCCTCATGGGAATCCTCATGGATCATCGGGTAACGCCTGGCTACTTCTGTGAGCAGCACAACGGAGGAGCAATTGATCTGATTGTTCATGAGCATGTCGCGCCAGGTCAGCGTCTCCTTCACGCCGATTACCTTTCCTGTCCGGCTCCCGTCCGGCAGGATCAGCTCCCGCGCGCTGCAGCACAATACATCCCCGGTAGAGAAGATCCGCTCGAACTGTTTCTTCAGCTTATCCGGCTTCCACAGATCATCCGCGTCCAGGTAGGCGATATACTTTCCCCTGGCCAGGAGCGCCCCCCGGTTCCGGGTCGTGGCAGCACCCAGCCTGTTCTTGTTGTGCAGATAAAGCACCCGCGGATCCGACTCATACTGCCGCATCACACTGTCCGGGTCATCCGTGGAATCGTCGTCAATCACCAGGACCTCCATCTCCTGCACACTGCCTCTTCCAATCCGGTCAGCCGATTCGAAATGCATATCCTGGGCAAGCACGCTGTCAACCGCATCCTTCAGCGTTGCAGCGCTGTTGTACACCGGGATGATGACCGTGACCAGAAGCCCCGGAAGCTGGGAAGCCGCGACATCCCGCGCCCGGACCCCTTTCGGCAGAGCAGCGGCATCCTCATAGGAAACATCAGACATCTCAATATGCCCGGACAGCGCCGAATGATCCTCCAGCTTCAGGTTCTGGATGGTTTTCTGTACCTGCTGCTCCATCTTCTCACTGTCCGCCGGAAGAAGGTCATCCGTTCCTGACGCGGTCCTCTGCTCTTTTTCCACACCCTCTGTATTCTCCTTCTGGAAGAGGATCTTCACCGTCGTCGCCACCAGCTGGAGATCCAGCAGCAGGGAGTAATTTTCGATATAAGTCAGGTCAAGCTTCAGCTTGTCATAGGGCTTGGTATTGTATTTCCCGTAGACCTGAGCATAACCGGTCAGGCCGGCCTTCACCTTCAGCCTGTAGGAAAACTCCGGGATCTCCTTCTCATACTGCGCCGCGATCTGCGGCCGTTCCGGCCTTGGACCTACAATCGACATGTCTCCTTTGATGATATTAAACAGCTGGGGGAGCTCGTCAAAATGAATCTTGCGCAGGACCCTGCCCACGGGCGTCACCCTGTCATCCCCCTTTGCCGCAAGCCTGGCACCGCTCTTTTCCTCGGAATCCACACGCATGGAGCGGAACTTGATGATCATGAAGACCTTCCCGTACTGGGTCAGCCGCTCCTGACGGTAAAAGACCGGTCCCCGGTCATACAGCTTCACCAGGGCTGCGATCACAAGCAATACAGGGGACAGAAGGACGGTAAGCAGCACGCATACCACAATATCCAAAACCCGTTTTACAAACTGCTGTTCCGCAGTCAGGCCCCTGTTGCGCATCAAAAGAAGCGGAGTATCGAACATATGGATCTTCTCCGCTCCCATCAGCATAATGTCCGAGATCTTCGGGCTGCAGTAACACCTGATCCCCTTCTCGAAACAGTATTTGACCAGAAGGTTCCTCTCATGGGACGGGAGATCCCCGACGATGCAGGCCTCATGATTCAGGATGTGATCCTGAATATATTCGATCCCGCGGCTGACAGGAACCGCTTCCTCGATATCATATTTATCCTTCCGGGAAGCGATGTTTTTCAGAAGCTTCTCCGGATTGTGCTGATCATAGATCAGGATCACGGACTTGGGCGGGTAGATCGTATTATAGATCCACCGCATGAAGACCACCCACAGAATAACCAGCACCAGATTCAATGCGGTCAGCCTGAGCATGGGGGTGATATGTGCCGGAAATTTCCACCGTCCGATCAGTGCGAGCTGGATATACACGATGGCATTGGAAAGCAGCACCGAACAGATCTGTGCGATGATGACATCCTGGACACGCATATATCCTACCTTCAGCGCCCCGAACAGCTTTGAAATCAGTAAAATGATCAAAGCGTAAAGCCCGAACAGGACCCAGTTTCCGCGCCTCCAGTAGAACATCTGGATCACAGACCGGCGGTTATATTCCGTATACCAGATATGCGCAAAATTTGCCGTCTGAAGTCCGATCACCAGCACAGACGCAAAAAACATGATCAGGCGTTTGTATCTTTCTCTGTCCATGGATCAAATACTCCCGTTGCAAGTCAACTCCCCGCCAGCGGGCCGGCCTGTGGGCGGGGGTGTGACTTGTAACATACTCCCTGGCTTCAGGATGGCTTGCCTCCCTTCGGAGTCTCTTCCAGAAGCCTGGTAAGGGTCTGGATCGCCTCTCCCTCATCCGTTCCGTCACACCTTAACAAGGCTTCCTTCCGGGAACTCATCTGGGCGCTGAGCACACTAAGCACACTCCTGAGGTTATAGCTTTCCTCTCCGATCACAAGCACGCTCCTGCAGCGATACTTCATCGCGCTTTCGCTGATCACACCGGCATCCCTCAGAAACAGGCCGCCGGTGCATCCAAGCAGGATCTTTTTCTCCATCATCGTCAATTCCCCTCCGTCTGCGCCGCCTGTTTCGACGACACGACCGTAAGCGTCACCTCAGAGGCCAGCTCATACCCTTCCGGAAGAGTAACCTGAACCGGCAGCTCGTAACTGCCCTCCGCCGCACATACAGAAAGGTCAACGCTCAGGCCGATTGCCTCCGCGGAAAGCTTCTTCGCTTCCTCCGAAAGGGCGTGAACCTTCACGGATACCTCGTCCGCAGGTGTAAAGATCAGATCCATCTTCTCTGGTTTGTTCGTAAAGCTGATCGCGCTGAGCGGGATCGGAAGGGTCACATCGCCGTTTGCCTCGATCGCGACCTCTACCTGTACCGACGGATCCGCATCCGTGATCAGCTTCAGCCCGTTCATGGCAGACAGCGTGCCTGTCAGGTCGATCTCCGTTGTCACATCCTGCGTTGCCCCGTTCACATCTACCGGATCGGCAACGTCGAACACTGCGCCAAGCGCCTCCAGCGCTTCTTCCGTTCCGGCGACACTGATCCTTTCCGGAATCGTTGTGATACCGGATACGCGGTAGCCCCAGGCCGGGCTGCCCGTCGTCTTCACGCGGATCGGCACATCCGTCCGGATCCGCCACAGGTCAACCACAACGTCAACCATATGCCCCGTCAGCACATTTCCTTTCTCATCCTTTAATTCCAGGCTCGCAAACTGGGCATCGGTAAAGGTATCCCCGTTTTTATCGTAGATCTTCAGTGTGCTTTGCAGAGTCTTGTCTTCCTGCAGACCGTCCACGTTCACCGGGGCTACGACCTGGTTGATGATATGCATCAAGGATCCCGGTCCTGCAATCACAATATTCTTTCCCTGCACGATCGTGCTGGTGCCGACCTCATAGCCGCTTCCCGGTACGCCCTCCGCCGACACAGAGGCCACGAAGGTCTGCTCCACCTTATCCTCGAGGGTCACCTTCAGGCTTGGCGGGGAGATCTCAATCTCATCCCAGGTGATGACCGGATTGTCACATGTGACCGTCAGCGGAACCGTGCTCATCTCCGTGATATTGTTCATGTCCGCTTCCACATGGAAATCAGAACCGGTGCGGTTCAGCTGCTCCAGCACAGAGCGCTTCTCCGTAACCCGCAGCGTGACGGTCCCGCTCCCCTGTGCCTCTATGACCTTTCCGATGTCTGCGACCGCATCCTGGTTCACGATCGTGATCGGGACGTTCATAAACAGCGTGGTCCGCGTCGGATTGTTTGCGTTTGAAACCATGAGCCAGATTCCGATCGCGATCAGAAGCGACAGGAATTTGATCCACAGATTGCCCAGCAGAGCCTTCCGGATCCGGTGTCCCATTACTTTGCCCTCCTGAACCAATGACTTTTTCTGCGTACCGCGGCAGTTTTATTCTGTGCCTCGATCAGCCGGTCACGCAAAGCCTTCTCCGTAACACTCCTTTGGAGCGTTCCGCGGTACGCGACCGAGATCCCGCCGGTCTCCTCCGACACGATGATCGTCAGGGAATCCGTCACCTCCGACACGCCGACACCTGCGCGGTGCCTGGTTCCCAGTGCCTTTGACAAAGATTTATTGTCAGACAGAGGCAGATAGCAGGTTGCCGCCGTGACCCTGTCCCCGCGGATGATCACCGCGCCATCATGCAGCGGTGTATTGTGTTCAAAAATATTGATCAGAAGCTGGCTTGTGACCAGGGCGTCGATCTCAATTCCTGTCCTTTCATACTCACGCAGGTTCTCGTTCTGTTCAATGACGATCAGGGCACCCGTGCGCTCCGCCGACATCTCCATCGATGCCCTGACAAGCTCTTCCAGCGTCCGGTCAGAAAACCGGCTGGTATAATTCCTGGTGGAACCGAACAGGAACGAATGGTTCAGAAGCTCCCTCTCGCCCAGTGACTCCAGCACCTTCCTCAGCTCCGGCTGGAAGACGATCACTAGCGTAATGATCGCGATGCTCAGTCCCTGATTGATGATATAGATCAGGGTGTCCATCTGCAGCAGGTAAATGACCGCGAGGGCGGCCGCAATCACCATGATCCCCCGAAGGAGGGTCCAGGCATGGGAGCTCTGGATCCAGTTCAGCAGCCGGTAGACCAGCCAGGCCAGGATCAGGATCTCCAGAACATCGATCAACGTCAATGTCACATTCGGCAGGTTCAGCCGCGTGAGATATGTGTTGATCCTGGTTATGAAGGCATTGACCCAGGAAATCATCCTCGCCTTCCTCCTCATCTTCACCGTTGTTTACGGGTGTCAAGGGCAGTATATCACACAAGCGGGGCTTCGTCACCCACAGGAGTTACCGCAAGCCACACAGAAGCTACTGCCGGTAACAAGTCACACCCCTGCCAGCGTGCCGGCCTGTGGGTGTGCCCGCTGGCAGAGGCGTGACTTGTAACTCCTACCGTACGTGGATCCCGTTCACCAGCACCTCGTCCGTGATCGGGATCACAATGCATTTCCTGCCATCGATCATCTTTGTCTCCACCAGGTCGGTCCGGTCGCGGCTGACGGTGATGGTGACATCCGGTGTATGTACTTCAAATTTCGCCTTTGCCCTCACGTTGGAGGCCAGAAGGGTTCCATCCTTCCCGACGTTCTCTTCATAGGCTTCTTCCAGGCTTTGCATGTCATCCGCCAGGACACCTGCCTTGCTGAGGATCACCCTGACATCCGAAACCCCTAAATTATCCGGATCCGGATCATCCTGATGCTCTTCCTCACGCTCCAGCAGCACTTCGTGGATCTCCTTCACTGTCTCAAAATCGCATTTTTCTCCCAGGGACTGCTCCACCATCAGATCAAAGGCTTCCTTCTGCAGTCCGGCGGACAGTGGAGCCTGGCATCCGAACAGCGCGTCTGTAAAGTCGAAGTGCAGATCTTCTGAATCCTTGGAATAATAGAGGCAGCTGTGGATGTCGTTTCCTCTTCCGTTGAAGGATGGAAACAGGATGCCGACTGCCGGCATTCCGACGACCCAGTCACGGTCCCTGCTCCGGAAGGAAGCCTGTTCCCGATCGTAGGAAAGGGCTGGCTTTGCCAGGTCAACCGGGCAGATGACGGCCTGGAAATAATCATAGACCTCCTCGGAGGCATCAAACATTTCCAGACGGTCTGTCCCCTTGCCGGGAACGTCATAGGCGTTCGCGATCAGGAGGATCAGGTAGTTCTCCGGCGTCACATAGCCTTCGATCACCTTATCGTAAAACTGCTCCAGGAGGGCATCATCCTCCAGATGGCTTTGCCGAAGTCTGTACAGGAATTCCTGCTTTCCGCCCTCGTTCTCTTCCTCATCCGGGAAAATCATATCCATGAGGTTCTTGCCGACGGTTCCGGAAAGGCTTTTCCGGAAAATCTCCAGATACTTGAAAACCTCTTCCTCCTCCAGCAGTCCAAAGCTCTTGTTGAAGGTGGTGATCTTCTCCTTCTCAGCGCTCACGTAACATCCCGCGATCCTGCTGATGGTCTCCTTGGTCGGAAGAAGAAGCTTCTTGATCTCTGCGATTTCTTTCTTGTTCATTTCTTTTGATCTCCTTTAGGATGCTGAATATAAAAACTCTGTGTAACTGTTCAGAACCTGTTCTGAACAGTTACACATCGGGCGATGCTTCGCA
>CAMJIC010000141.1 GCA_946405675.1 uncultured Clostridia bacterium | reverse complement strand
CCGGTGCAGAGTTACAGATGACGCTCCGCACACTGCCCGGTGCAGAGTTACAGATAACGCTTCACATACTGCCCGGTGTAGGATTCCGGAACCAGGGCAACCTCCTCCGGCGTTCCCTGCGCCACGACGCGCCCGCCGCCTTCGCCGCCCTCCGGCCCAAGGTCGATCAGATAATCGGCGTTCTTGATCACGTCCAGGTTGTGCTCGATCACGATCACTGTGTTCCCGCCGTCCGTCAGTCTTTGCAGGATATCCGTCAGCTTATGGACATCCGCGAAATGAAGTCCCGTAGTGGGCTCGTCAAGGATATACACCGTCCTTCCGGTGCTGCGCCTGGACAGCTCCGTGGCCAGCTTGATGCGCTGTGCCTCGCCGCCGGAAAGCTGCGTGGAAGGCTGCCCGAGCCGGATGTAGCCAAGCCCCACATCATACAGCGTCTGGATCTTCGTCCGGATGGATGGGAGATGGTCAAAGAACTTCAGCGCATCCTCCACCGTCATATCCAGGACTTCAAAAATGTTTTTTCCTTTATACCTGACATCCAGCGTCTCCCGGTTGTACCGTTTCCCATGGCAGACCTCACAGGGGACATAGACATCCGGGAGGAAATTCATCTCGATCTTGATGATCCCGTCTCCGGAGCACGCCTCGCAGCGCCCGCCCTTCACATTGAAGGAGAACCGCCCCTTCTTGTAGCCCCTGGCTTTCGCGTCGCTGGTGGACGCGAACAGGTCACGGATCTGGTCAAACACGCCGGTATAGGTCGCCGGATTGGATCTGGGCGTACGGCCGATGGGACTTTGGTCGATCTGGATCACCTTATCCAGCTTTCCGTCCCACTCCACGCCTGTGCGCTGTCCCAGCACCTGATGCGCCCTGTTCAGCCGGTTCGCAAGATCCTTGTACAGGATCTCGTTCACCAGAGAGCTCTTCCCTGAGCCCGACACACCGGTCACGCAGGTAAATACCCCCAGCGGAAACCGCACCTCGATGTTCTTCAGGTTATTCTCCCTGGCTCCGTGGACCGTCAGCCACCCGGAGGGTTCCCTGCGATGGTCAGGAACCGGGATCTGAAGAGCTCCGGACAGGTATTTCCCCGTTATGGACGCTTCACATTCCTGCAGCTCCTGCGCCGTCCCGACGGCGACCACCTCTCCGCCGCTGGCGCCCGCCCCGGGTCCGATGTCAACCACCACGTCAGCCGCGCGCATCGTGTCCTCGTCATGCTCCACGACAATCACCGTATTGCCCAGGTCCCGCAGGTGGAACAGGGTCGCAAGCAGCTTGTCATTGTCTCTCTGATGCAGGCCGATGGACGGCTCATCCAGGATATAGGCGACCCCCACCAGGCCGGAGCCGATCTGTGTCGCCAGCCGGATCCGCTGCGCCTCCCCGCCGGACAGGCTCGCGGTTCCCCGCGCCAGCGAAAGGTAGTCCAGACCCACGTCATTTAAAAACGCGATCCTTGCCCGGATCTCCTTGAGGATCTGCGCGCCGATCTTCAGCTGCTGGCTTGAAAGCCGCTGATCCATCTGCGAAAGCGTCTCCTGCAGATCGCCGATGGACAGCGTCGTCATTTCGTAGATATTCTTATCGTCAATTGTCACCGCCAGAGCGCCCTTCTTCAGCCTCTGCCCGCCGCAGGCCTTGCACGGCGTGATGCGCATGAAGGTCTCATACATTGCCTTCGTGGAATCCCCGAAGGTCTCACGGTACCTGCGCTGCACATTCCGGATCAGCCCCTCAAAGGCCACGTCATAGGTTCCCTCGCCCCGCTGGCTCCTGTAATGTACCTTCACCTCATGACCATCCGTCCCGTAGATCAGGATGTCATGAATCTTCTCCGGATAATCCCCGAAGGGCGTATCCAGGCTGAAGTGGTATTCCCTGGACAGCGCGTCCAGAAGCGCCCTGGTAAACGATCCTTCCTGTTTGCTGGACTGCCATCCCAGCACTGCGATCGCCCCTTCATTGATCGACAGGCTCTTGTCAGGGATCATCAGATCCTCGTCAAACTCCATCCGGTAGCCCAGCCCTGTACATTCCGGGCAGGCCCCGAAGGGATTGTTGAAGGAAAATGAACGCGGCTCGATCTCCTCGATGCTGGTGCCGTCATAAGGGCAGGCGTAATTCTCGGAAAAGGTCAGGATCTCGGTTCCCTTATGGGTATCCGTATCCGTCTCAGCCTCCCGTCCGTGGGGCATATCCTCGCGCCCCAGCTCATCCGGATGCATGTCCTTTTCTGTCTTCGGGCGCTGCACCTCCACATAGACCAGCCCGTCCGCCTGCTGGAGCGCCTGCTCCAGGGACTCGCTCAGCCGCTTCTCAATCCCGTCCTTCACCACCAGGCGGTCCACCAGGATCTCAATGTTATGCTTGATATTTTTATCCAGCCGGATCTCCTCGGACAGCTCATAAAGGTTCCCGTCGATCCGGACGCGGACATATCCGCCCTTCCTTGCCTGGGAAATGATCTTTTCGTGCTGCCCCTTGCGCCCCCGCACCACCGGTGAGAGGATCTGCAGCCGGCTCTTCTCCGGCAGGGCCATCAGCGTATCCACCATTTGGTCTACCGTCTGGCGCCGGATCTCCCGGCCGCACTCCGGGCAGTGCACGATCCCGCAGCGCGCGTACAAAAGGCGGAAATAGTCATAAATCTCCGTCACTGTCCCCACGGTGGAACGTGGATTGTGGTTGGTGGACTTCTGGTCAATGGAAATGGCCGGGGGAAGCCCTTCGATGCTCTCCACCTTCGGCTTTTCCATCTGCCCCAGAAACTGGCGCGCGTAGCTGGAAAGCGACTCCATATACCTGCGCTGACCCTCCGCGTAGATCGTGTCAAAGGCCAGGCTGCTCTTTCCCGAGCCGGACAGCCCTGTCATGACCACAAACCGGTTGCGCGGGATGTCCAGGTCAATATTTTTCAGGTTATGCTCCGCAGCGCCCCGGATCCGGATATACTGGCTGATATCCCGGTTCGGGGCAGGGGTGTGCTGTGACATATCGAAAATATCTCCTATCTCCTTAACTTTTAATGATGACGGCTGCGCAAAATCACACATGCTTCTTCAGCTCCAGCATGCGGTCACGCAGCTGCGCCGCAGCCTCGAAGTTCAGATCCGCCGCAGCCTTTCTCATCTGCTTCTCGATGTCCTTGATCAGCTTGTTCAGCTCCGCCGTGCTCATGGACTCCGGATCCTTCTCGAACTTTTCTTCCGTCTTCGCGATATCCTTCGAGATCGCGATCAGGTCGCGCACTTTCTTCCGGATCGTCGTCGGCGTAATGCCATGCGCCTCATTGTATGCCTGCTGCGCCGCCCGCCTGCGGTTCGTCTCATCAATCGCAGCCTTCATGGACTGGGTGACGGTATCCGCATACATGATGACATGCCCCTCGGAGTTGCGCGCCGCCCTTCCCACCGTCTGGATCAGGGATGTCTCAGAACGCAGGAATCCTTCCTTATCTGCGTCCAGAATCGCGACCAGCGTGATCTCCGGGATATCCAGCCCCTCCCTCAGGAGGTTGATCCCCACCAGCACGTCAAATACATCCAGCCGCATGTCACGGATGATCTTCGTGCGCTCCAGGGTATCGATGTCCGAATGCAGATAGTTGACCCGGATCCCGGCATCCTTCAGGTATTGTGTCAGATCCTCCGCCATCTTCTTTGTCAGCGTAGTGACCAGGACCTTGTTTCCCTTCTTCGTCTCTTTATTGATCTCACCAACCAGGTCATCCACCTGGCCCGCCACCGGACGCACATCGATCGCAGGATCCAGAAGGCCGGTGGGACGGATGATCTGCTCCGCCCGGAGAAGCTCGTGAGCCTGTTCATAAGGTCCGGGTGTCGCCGAGACAAACAGGATCTGATCAATCTTATCCTCAAACTCCTCAAACTTCAGCGGCCGGTTGTCCTTCGCGCTGGGCAGGCGGAACCCATAGTCTACCAGCGTCGTCTTGCGGGACTGGTCACCGTTATACATCGCCCTCAGCTGCGGCAGCGTCATGTGGGATTCATCGATAATGATCAGAAACTCATCCCCGAAATAATCCAGCAGCGTCTGGGGCGGTGTTCCCGCGGCGCGCCCTTCCATATGCCTGGAGTAGTTCTCGATCCCGGAGCAAAAGCCCGTCTCCCGAAGCATCTCAATGTCATAATTCGTCCGCTCCCGGATCCGCTGCGCCTCCAGAAGCTTGTCTTCTGACTTGAAGTACTTTACCTGCTCCTCCAGCTCCGCCTCAATCCTCTGTATGGCCTCCATCACCTTGTCCGGCGGCGTCACATAATGAGAAGCCGGGAACACACCGATAAAGCTCAGAGAACTGACCGCCCGGGATGTGAGCGGATCGATCTGCGTGATGCGGTCGATCTCATCTCCGAAAAACTCCACACGGTAGGCATAATCATCCGTGTTGGCCGGGAAAATATCAAGTACATCCCCCCTGACCCGGAATGTGGATCGATGAAAGTCGATGTCGTTGCGGTCATAATGCAGCTGAACCAGCTTACTGAGGATCTCATTCCGGTCCCGCTCCTCACCCACGCGAAGGTACAGCACCATCTCCTTGAAATCAATGGGACTGCCCAGGCCGTAGATACAGGAGACCGAACTGACCACGACCACATCCTTCCGCTCCGCAAGGGATGCCGTTGCCGATAATCGGAGCTTGTCGATCTCATCATTGATCGAGGAATCCTTCTCGATATAGGTATCCGTCTGGGGGACATATGCCTCCGGCTGATAATAATCATAGTAGGAGACGAAATACTCCACCGCGTTCTCGGGAAAGAACTCCTTGAACTCCCCGTACAGCTGGGCTGCCAACGTCTTGTTGTGCGCGATCACCAACGTCGGCCTCTGCAGCTGCTGGATGATGTTCGCCATCGTAAAGGTCTTGCCGGATCCCGTTACGCCAAGCAGTGTCTGCGCCTGGTTGCCGCTGCGAAACCCGTCGACAAGTGCCCTGATCGCCTCCGGCTGGTCTCCTGTGGGCTGATATTCCGAGTGTAATCTGAATTCCATCACTTCATCTTTCATGTATGCAGTGCCGTATTGATTATACCGTCTGTCTCTGCACCGTTATTCCCTGCATATTCATCATATGGTGTCATATCCCTGCCGTCAAGGGCTGCTGCGTTTACATGTTACACGTCACACCCTGCGTTACAAGCCACCCCCCAGCGGGCCGGCAAGTAGATGTGTCCCGCTGGCAGGGTGCAGCTTGTAACATTTACTGACAGCATGGCCGCGCCAGCGGATCTGCATCTGTCATTGCATGCAGCCCCCGGACTGTTTCGGAGGACGTCAGATATTCTTCTATCGTATCATAGGCCTCCGGGATGTCCAGGTGGTTGCATGGCGCGAGCCTTCCGTCCACAGTGACGCTCAGATGTGTCCTTGCGGCGGTGCAGCCTAAAACCTGCCCTTCCGCATCGAGTTTATTTTCACCGGGAAGGAGGGAGCGCAGCTCGTGGAAGCAGGAATTGACCATCCATCCCACCGGCCCACGGTACTGTGCCAGCACTCCGGCGGCTGAGCGGATCTGCATGGGAGACGGCGGATCCAGGCGCTTTCCGTCTGCTGATGGCATGGTGCCAAGGATCACCAGCGCATGGACGCGGTATTGCTCCAGAAGACGAAACATGCCCGGCAGGTCATCCGCGTTGCTTCCATGCATCACGAAATTGACCAGCGTGACGCACTCAGGCATTTCCCTCAGGCAGCCGAGCGCCGCGATTGCTTCCGCAAAGCCCTGCCGCGTCCGGTCATTGATCTCCTGCGTGCTTCCGTTCAGGGAAATGCAGATGCTCGATATGCCTGCCCCATGAAGTGCGTGAAGCCTTTCCATCGACGCAAATGCGCCGGAAAGAGAAACAGACGCTTTCATCCCTCTCCTGCTGCACTCGGAAATGAGTTCCTCCAGGTGGGGGTAGCAAAGCGTCTCTCCTCCGCTCATATTCACATACCGAATCCTGTTTCTGTCCGCCTCCGCGATCCAGTAAAGCGCCTTCTCCCTGGGAAGAAAACGGTCTTCTCCCCCGAATGGCACATAGCACTGCGGGCAGCGGTACGGACATACATTGGTCAGCTCCAGGTTGATACCCACAAGGCTGTGTGTCCTGCCGCGCATCATCCCTCGCTCTTCCCGCCTTCGTCCGACGGAGCTTCCATGAGCTCCTCAGGGGTAATGGAACCGTCCCTGAGCCCGTCCATGATCCGCTGGATGTGGGGCATGTAGTCAAGCATCTCCTCATTCATGAAGCCGACGGCAAGCACTCTCTCCACCGCGTCATGATCAAACTGGAGCATCTCGTCGTGGCGTGTATAGCCCACGGGGTAAGGCACTCCGACATAATCATAGACCTCAGCCGGGCTCTGATCCTCGTTCAGTGTTGTCTGGCACAGACCGACAACCATGAGCGGGATCGTCCCCTCCTTCAGCAGCACAACACTTCCGATCGGCAACATTCCGTTCCACATGTTCATTTTCCTCATCTTGTTAACGACCTGATTCCGTGATCAGGATCTGTCGTGAAATAACTTTGTACACCTTGCTAAGGAGCTGTTCAGAAATAACTTGTACATATGACGCAGGACAAACGTTC
>CAMJIC010000140.1 GCA_946405675.1 uncultured Clostridia bacterium | reverse complement strand
TGAAAATGAAGTGGCATCGGGCGATTCAGGATGCGAAGCATCGCCCGATGCGTAACTGTTCAGAACAGGTTCTGAACAGTTACTCCGCAGCTTCGTGACAGATCCTGAGACTGGCAGCGCATGCAAGCTTCGGCATGCGGATCCCGGAATGGGGCAAAAAACGGAGAGAGTACCCGGGTACGGGTATGAATAAAAGAAAAGAAGGCGCAAAATATGAGCGGATCGCGGAGGGGTACCTGCTTGACCAGGGATACCGGATCATCGCGAGAAACTTCCGATGCAGGACGGCGGAGATCGATCTGATCGCCCGGGATGGAAAATATCTGGTGTTCCTGGAGGTCAAGGAGCGGTCGGGCTGCGCGCTGGGCTATGCGGGGGAGGCTGTGGATGGCCGCAAGCAGGCAAGGATCCTGGCAGCGGCACGGTTTTATCTGCACAGGTTTCATATTGACCCGCAGATGCCGGTCAGATTCGACGTGGTATGTATTGATAAAGGAAAGCTTCGCCTGATCCGGAATGCTTTTCTATACAGAGAATGAAAGATGGAAAAAGATTATATCAGAAAAAATACGAGCCGTCCGATTGACCGCCTGACTTACCATTGCAAGGATGGGGTTGAGTGGTTTTCTTTTCCGATCCTGGATCAGTACCGGTTCCTGGTGAATGGGTTCAGTACCAGAACCGGCGGTGTCTCCACGGGGGACGGGGGAACCATGAACCTGAGCCTTGCACGGGAGGTCGCCATGAACATGAACCTGACTGAGGAACAGTGCAGGGCGAACTTTCTGGAAAACCACCAAAGGCTGAGCCAGGCTGTGGGATACCCGATGGAATCAGTGGTTCTGGCCAACCAGACCCATACGGACAATATCAGGGTTTTGCAGGAGATTGACCGCGGCAATGGTATTATAAGGCCGAATGAGTTTCAGGATGTGGATGGAATGATGACCGATATCACCGGACAGGCATTGATGAATGTCAGTGCAGATTGTGTCGTGATCCTTCTGGCCGATCCGGTTCATCAGGCAATCGCTTCCGTGCATTCCGGCTGGAAAGGCACCATCAAAGGAATCGGAACAAAGGCTGTCCGAATGATGCATGAGGTTTATGGCGCAGATCCCGCAGATCTTGTCGCCGCCATCGCCCCCTCCATCTGCGTGGACTGCTTTGAAGTCAGCCGTGACGTGGCGGAAAAGTTCCAGGAGAAATATGACCATGCCACAGAACGCGGCCTGGTCAGGCCCGGACGTCTGACAGAAGATGGAGAGCAGAAATACCATGTCGACCTGCAGCACGCGTGTATGGAGAATCTCCTTATGGCAGGGATGAAGGAAGAGAACATTTCCCTTCCAGACCTCTGCACATCCTGCAACGCAGAGCACCTGTTTTCCCACCGCGCCTCCCATGGCCGCCGCGGGAATTCTGCCGCCATCCTGATGCTGATATAATGTGAATCGTCAAACCTGTTTTTTCTTGCGGAACTGAAGCCGCTCCCCTATAATAACAGTGTGGATCAAAAAGCCATTGAGGCGGTACACTGGTTGTGGGAGAGGACCATAGGGCATCGCCGTATGGAATGCTTGGCGGGTGAATCATCTATCGCAGGAGGACTACTATATATGCCGATCGGGATACAATCAGACACGCTGCCTGCCGGACCATTGAGGATCGCAGCGCTTGAGGGCTGTAAGGAATTTGCTGTTGCTGTTGACAAGGATCTGGTGGAGATCCGCAGGAATTCTCCGCTGGCGAAGCTGGAGCAGAGCCTGCCGATCAAGGGGTTCATTGAGGACAGTTATCTGATCGAGTGCCATTGCCCGCGTTATGGGACTGGGGAAGGCAAGGGAATCATCAATGACTCCGTCCGCGGGGCGGATCTGTATATTCTCGTTGATGTGCTGAATTCCAGCATTACCTACAGTGTTTTCGGGGAAGAAAACCATATGTCCCCGGATAATCACTATGAGAACCTGAAGCGGATCATTTCCGCGGCGAACGGAAAGGCAAAGCGTATTACGGTCGTCATGCCGTTCTTATATGAGGGACGTCAGCACAGGAGAACCAAGCGCGAATCTCTGGACTGCGCGGTATTCCTGGAAGAACTGGAAGCGATGGGGGTGTCCGGGATTGTGACGTTTGACGCGCATGATCCAAGGGTGCAGAATGCGATCCCCCTTTCCGGATTTGATTCCTTCATGCCGACCTACCAGTTCCTGAAGGCACTGGTTCAGACCGTGCCGAATCTTCACCTGAACAGTGATACAGCCATGGTTGTCAGCCCGGATGAGGGTGCCATGGAGCGATCCGTCTATTTTGCGAACATTCTCGGCCTGGAGCTTGGCATGTTCTACAAGAGAAGGGACTATACGAAGATCGTGAACGGGAAGAATCCCATCGTCGCCCATGAGTTTATCGGTGCCTCCGTCAAAGGGAAGGACATCCTGGTGATCGACGATATGATCGCGTCGGGCGGCAGCATGCTGGACGTCGCGAAGCAGATCAAGGAGATGGGAGCCAACCGTGTCTTTGTCTGCACGACCTTCGGCATCTTCACGGAAGGGCTGGAGGCGTTCGATGATTATTATGAGAAGGGTTACCTGTCCAAGGTTGTGACGACGAACCTGAATTACCGTCCGCCGGAGCTTCTGGAAAGAGAGTGGTACGCGGAAGCGGATATGACGGAGTACCTCGCAACGATCATTGACCACCTGAATCATGATATTTCCATCAGCGGGATCCAGTCTCCGACTGCGAAGATCAATCAGCTCCTGCAGCAGCTGAACAGTTAAGGCGGAAAACGAGAGATGTCTGTTCTTCGTGAGCATTTTCATAAGATCCGTTCTGTAGCGCCCGGTTCGATCGCCGAAGAGTATGGGATCGAACCGGGTGACAGTCTTTTGTCTGTCAATGGGAACGAGGTAGAGGATGTTTTTGACTATCGGTACCTGATCCGGGAGGACGAGATCGTTCTTGTCATTCGGAAGGGGGTGCATTCGGAGGAATTCCTCCAGATGGGCCTTGCGCCGGATGAGCCGGAGGACTGGGAACTTGAGATCGAGAAGGATCCCATGGAGGATCTGGGGATCGAATTTGAGAGTGGTCTGATGGACGAATACCGGTCCTGCAAAAACAGGTGCATCTTCTGTTTTATCGACCAGATGCCGCCCGGGATGCGGGAGACGCTGTATTTCCATGATGATGATGCCAGGCTCAGCTTTCTGCAGGGGAACTATATCACCCTGACAAACATGTCAGACCATGATATTGACCGGGTCATCCGTTATCACCTGGAACCGATCAATATTTCTTTCCATACCCTGAACCCTGAGCTGCGGTGCAGGATGCTGCATAACCGGTTTGCGGGAGATGTCTTTCCGAAGATCCGGAGGCTGAAGGATGCAGGGATCGAGATGAATGGACAGATTGTCCTCTGCAGGGGGATCAATGACGGGGAGGAGCTGGAGGATTCTCTCAGGAAGCTGGAGGAATACCTGCCTGAGCTCAAAAGTGTCTCGGTGGTTCCTGTCGGCCTGACCAGATACCGGGAACATCTTCCGAAGCTGGAATCTTTTGACGGGGAGGACGCGAAGCAGGTGATCGGACTGATCACGCGCTGGCAGGATTATTACCGGAAGAAGTATGGGACGCATCTGGTCCATGCCAGTGATGAGTGGTACCTTCTGGCAGGTTTGCCGCTTCCCCCCGCTGAAAACTATGATGGATACCTGCAGCTGGAGAATGGCGTCGGGATGGTGCGGCTTCTGACAGAGGAAGTTCAGGATGTGCTTTGCAGCCTGGCGGGCCGGAACGGGGGGCGAATCTGTGCAGATCTGTCCGGACAGGAAGCTTCAGGTTTGGATCATACGGGATCGGGAACTCCGGGCTCGGGTATCCCAGAGCCGGAAATCCCTGTTTCGTGCCCCAAAAGGAGGGTGACGATCGCAACGGGGCTTTTGGCGGAGCCTGTCCTGAAGGAGCTTGCCGGCAGGATATGCAGCGCATTTCCAGGCGTTATAGCCAATGTAGCCGCGATCAGGAATGACTTTTTTGGAGAGAAGATCACGGTATCCGGCCTGATCACGGGACAGGATCTGGTGAAGCAGCTGTCCGGCAGGGATCTGGGAGACCGGCTGCTTTTACCGGCAAGTATGCTGCGTTCAGGTGAGGATGTTTTTCTGGATGATATGACGTTGGGACAGGTTGAGGCGGCGCTTCAGGTCAGGATCATTGTTGTAGGATCAGATGGCAGAAGCCTTGTCGAAGCTGTGACGGGCATCAATGAGGAGAAAGAATGAGTAAACCAATCGTAGCAATCGTTGGAAGGCCGAATGTGGGAAAGTCCACGCTGTTCAATTCCCTTGCAGGTGCGCGGATCTCCATCATAGAAGACACGCCTGGCGTTACCAGGGACAGGATCTATGCGGACGTGGAATGGCTGAACCGGAGCTTTACACTGATCGATACCGGAGGAATCGAACCGGATACCAGTGACATTATCCTTGCGCAGATGAGAGAGCAGGCACAGATCGCGATCGATACGGCAGACGTGATCCTGTTTCTGACCGACCTGAAGCAGGGGTTGGTGGATGCGGATGCCAAGGTCGCGGATATGCTTCGCAGGAGCCATAAGAAGGTTCTTCTGGTTGTGAACAAGGTTGACAGCTGGCTGAGGGATGAGGCTGCGGTCTATGAATTCTACAATCTGGGGATCGGAGATCCGTATCCGATCTCAGCCACCAACCGTACAGGGATCGGCGACCTGCTGGATCAGGTTTTGAAGCTGCTGCCGGAGAAGACCCAGGCGGAGGAAGAAGATTCGCGTCCGAAGGTCGCCATCGTCGGTAAGCCGAATGTCGGGAAGAGTTCTATCATCAACCGGCTTCTCGGGGAGGATCGTCTGATTGTTTCGGATATTGCCGGGACGACCCGGGATGCGGTGGATACCGAGGTGACCTGGAATGGAAGGGACTATATTTTCATCGATACAGCCGGGATCCGCAGGAAGAATAAGATCAAGGAAGACCTGGAGCATTATATGATCGTGCGCGCGGTCGCCGCGATCGAGCGTGCGGATGTGGTCGTGGTCGTGATCGATGCAAAGGAAGGGATCACCGAGCAGGATGCCAAGGTTGCCGGGATCGCCCATGAACGGGGGAAGGGGATCATCATAGCGGTCAACAAGTGGGACGCGGTTGAAAAGGACAACCATACGGTTAAAAAATACACCGAAAAGATCCGTTCGACCCTGTCCTTCATGCAGTACGCGGATATCCTGTTTCTGTCGGCGAAGACCGGCCAGAGGCTGAATAAGCTGTACGACATGATCGATGTGGTGATCGAGAATTCAAACCGAAGGATCGCAACAGGTGTCCTCAATGAGATCCTTTCGGAGGCGGTCGCGCTTCAGCAGCCTCCTATGGATAAGGGAAAGCGCCTCAAGTGCTATTATATGACACAGGTGGGCGTGGCTCCTCCGACGTTTGTTCTGTTTGTCAATGAGAAAAAGCTGATGCATTTTTCTTATGAACGTTATATAGAGAACCAGATCCGGACAGCTTTCGGCTTTCAGGGATGTGCGATCCGGATCCTGACAAGGGAGCGTGCAAGAAAGGATCAGAATATCCCAAGCTGATCCGAAAGGGGTGGGAGACAGATGATAAGGATTGTGTGCTTCGGAATCGGATATCTGTTTGGGCTCTTCCAGACGAGCTATATTATTGGACGCATACATGGGATCGATATCCGTAATTATGGCAGCGGGAACGCGGGCACGACAAACATGATCAGGACCTTGGGAACCAAATGGGGGCTGATCACATTTGCAGGTGATTTCCTGAAGAGTTATCTGGCGGCGATTGTGGTCGGATTATTGTTTGGAAAACGGTATGCGGACTGCATCCTGCTTCTGCGCCTGTATGCCGGGGTGGGAGCTGTCATTGCCCATGATTTCCCATTTTACATGAATTTTAAAGGCGGCAAGGGAGTAGCGGCATCGGCCGGGATGGCGATGGGATTCAAGCCTGTGCTTCTGGGCTTTGGCCTTCTGGTATTTCTGGGTGTCTCGATCCCCACCGGATATGTTTCCGCCGGTTCCTTATCGTGCTACGTAGCGTTTTTCCTTGGCACGGTGGTGATGGGGCTGACCGGGCAGCTGCATATGGCACAGGCGTTCCTCATCGAGACAGACGTGCTCGCCTTTCTTATGATGGCACTGTGCTGGTGGCAGCATCGGAACAACATTGTGCGGCTGATGAACGGGACAGAACGGAAAACATCGCTTTTCAAAAAGAAATCAGAAACTGAATGACATTGCATCACCTGTTAAAAGTTTATGGTTTCGTAACTGTTCAGAACAGGTTCTGAACAGTTACATAGTTTCAAACAATTGAACAGTCCAGAAAGGAGTTTCCCATGGCGGCGATTCGTTTCTCTGACAGAATGAGAGAGCGCATGACACTCTCTTTTGAGGTTTTCCCGCCAAAGACAGAGGCGGGGATAAAGAAACTACCGGGGATACTGGATGAGCTGGTCTCATTTCAGCCTGATTATATCTCCTGTACCTACGGGGCAGGGGGAACGAATGCCGGGAAGAATGAGGAAGTGCTCCGGCTGATT
>CAMJIC010000139.1 GCA_946405675.1 uncultured Clostridia bacterium | reverse complement strand
ATCTGACTTGTCCAAACGCTCATCTGCTGCGTTGGAAAGCCTCGCCGTAGCCCGTATCACCCCTGCAAGCAGGGCGTACCCACGGGCTGGCCTGCTTGCAGGAGTGTGATCTGTAACGATCATCTACAATTGAACCATCATACAAACCTCTGGACAGATCGTGCCCGGAGGTTTATACTGTACACAAACAGATGTTCGCATTTTCCGGAGGACATTTCCATGTATTACTCAGAAGAGATCCTGGATCAGGTGCGCACTGCCAACGACATTGTGGATGTCATCGGCCAGAGTGTACAGCTGAAGCGTGCGGGAAGCAATTATGTGGGGCTTTGCCCCTTTCACAATGAGAAAACCCCTTCTTTTTCTGTCTCCAGGCCAAAGCAGATGTACTATTGCTTTGGCTGTCATAAGGGCGGCAATGTCATCACCTTTGTGGAAGAATACAACAATATGAACTTTCTGGAAGCTGTGGGATTTCTGGCGGAGCGGGCCGGGATCCGGCTTCCGGAGCGGGAGATCACTGACGCGGAGCGCCAAAGCAGGGATGAGCGGACTAAGCTTCTGGAGGTGAACCGGCTGGCAGGGACATATTATTACTGCAGCCTGCGTTCTCCGGCCGGCAGGAGCGGACTGGAGTACCTGGAGAAGCGGGGGCTTTCGCAGGAGACCATGAAGGCATTTGCGCTTGGGTTCGCGCCGAAGACCCCGTCGGACGGCCTGTACCGGTATATGAAGTCGAAGGGGATCAGCGACGACCTTCTCCGGAGAAGCGGGCTGATGAATGTTGATGAAAAGCGGGGCAGCATGTATGATAAGTTCTGGAACAGAGTCATTTTCCCGATCCTGGATACTTCCAGCCGGATCATCGGCTTCGGCGGGAGGGTCATGGGCGACGCAAAGCCAAAGTATCTGAATTCGCCTGAGACCAGGGTGTTCGACAAGAGCAGGAACCTGTACGCGCTTCATCTTGCGAGGAGGACCAGGGAGGATTATCTGGTCTTGTGTGAAGGGTACATGGATGTGATCTCCATGCATCAGGCAGGCTTTACGAATGCGGTGGCATCATTGGGGACATCCCTCACGCCGGGACATTGTTCTTTGCTTGCCCGTTATACCAGACGTGTGGTTCTGAGCTATGATTCAGACAAGGCTGGTGTCGCGGCTGCCATGCGGGCGATCCCGATGCTTCAGAGGGCGGGGATCACGCCGAAGATCCTCAGGCTGGATCCTTACAAGGATCCGGATGAGCTGATTCAGGCGCTTGGCCATGACGCGATGCGCGAGCGGCTGGAAAGGGCGCAGAATGCGCTGATGTTTGAGATCGAGGTCACAAAGCGGGATTATGACTGGAATGATCCGGATTCCAAGACGCGCTTTTTTGAGAATACTGCCGGCCGGATCGCAGCCCTTGAGACTGAGATGGAGCGTCAGAATTATATCGATGCGGTCTGCAGGGAGTACATGGTGGACAGGCGGCAGCTTCAGGAGCTGGTGACAAGGAGGCTTGTCAATCCGTTGCCTGAGGATTCCCGCTCCGGGTCGACCTGGACGGAGCAAAGGCAGAGCTTTCCCCGCCAGACGTCAGGCTTTGCTTCCTTCGGTACAGCTCCTGGCCAGACCGCTTCTTTGCAGGGAAGTTCGTCCCCCGGCCAGAGCGCTTCTTTGCAGGGAAGTTCATCCCCCGGACAGGACGTTGCTTTGCAGGGAGGTTTTGCTGTGGGGTATGGGCCGGATGGCAACGGGAGTCAGGGACCCGGATGGGACACGGTGCCGGATATGGATTACGATCCGGCAGCATTGTACGGATATGATGACAGCGGGTTTTATGAAGACGGGGAAACCGGGGAGATGTTTCAGGCACCGCCGACCGCGACCAGGAAGAATCGTTCTGTTTCCGTGAGGGAGCAGGGGGATGACATCTCACGGAGGCTCCTTCTGAACTATATCTGCCGCTATCCGGCGATTTTTGCAACAATCAGCCGGTTTGTAAAGCCGGAGGATTTTGGGGACGGACTTACCGGACAGGCTGCCCGGGTGATTTATGGACAGATGCAGCGGAAGGGAAGCGTGGATGAGGCTTCCGTGCTGAGCAGCTTTCCGGAGGCACAGGATCAGACACAGATCGCAGGGATTTTCCATACGCTGGATCAGGCTTCTTCCGGGAAAGACCGGGAAAAGGCGATCCGGGAGACATTGATCAAGGTCTTTTCGGCAGCTCCTTCTGGAGACGGGACGGATCTGAACCAGGTGATCGCGCGCAAGAAGCAGGAAGCGGAGCTTCGGAAGCTTCAGATCATTTTGTGAAGAAAGTGTAAGGAGCTGTTCAGAAATAACTTGTACATATGACGCAGGACAAACGTTCATATGCAAGGAGGAAAACGCAGCCGTAGCGGGCTACGGCGAGGCTTTCCAACGCAGCAGATGAGCGTTTGGACAAGTCAGATGTACAAGTTATTCTGTAACAGATCCTAACTGTTCATAACAGGTTGTGAACAGTTACAACAAAGCTTCAGAGTGTTTTGTAATGCAGGAGGGGCATCGTATGGTGCTGTCAAAGCGGCTGACGGCGGTGTCAGCTTTGGTGACTGAAGGGAACAGACTTGCGGATATCGGGACGGATCATGCATTTGTCCCGATCTTTCTTGTGGAGGCAGGGAGGATCCCTTCTGCTGTTGCCATGGATATCAACAAAGGACCTCTTGAGCGGGCACAGGAGCATATCCGGTTCCATGGCCTTGAGGAACAGGTCGTGACACGGCTTTCCGATGGATTGGAGGCACTCTCCGAGGGGGAGGCGGACAGTGTGCTGATCGCCGGGATGGGAGGTGCCCTGACCGTAAGGATTCTTGAGCGTAGGCCGGGGCTCTGCCATGAGGTAAAGGAGCTGATCCTGCAGCCACAGTCGGAGATCGCATCTGTGAGGTGGTACCTGGAGGGCGCCGGCTGGAGGATCGTGCAGGAGAATATGGTCCGGGAAGACGGGAAGTATTATCAGATGATTCGCTCAGTACCGGGCAGCATGACGCTTTCGGACGCGGAGGCACAGTTCGGGCCCTGCCTGATGCAGGAGAGAAGCCAGGTATGGACCGAATACCTTCTGTGGCGCAGACAGATCCTGGAGCGGAACCTTTCACGCCTTGCGCATGCCCAGGGAGACAGAGGGGAACAGAGGAAAATGGAGATCAAGGCTTTGCTGGAAGTTCTGAACAAAGTGCTGCTCCTAAGCTCTTGACAGCGTAAGACTGTTAGTATATATTGACTTGTTAGCTGCCTCTACCTGCATCTGGATTTGAGCAGCAAGAGGATAGATGGAGCATGAATAGGGAGGCAGATATGACACTGAAGGAACTGAAGGAAGGACAGAGCGCCCGCATTGAATCGGTTGGCGGACAGGGGGCGCTCAGGCAGCATTTCCTGGACATGGGAGTCATCCCGGGGGCAGAGGTGACTGTCGTGCGGTTTGCTCCGTTGGGAGATCCCATGGAGCTTCGGATCCATGGATATGAACTGACCCTCAGGCTGGCTGAAGCAGACCAGATCCAGATTACGTTGATCCCGGACAAGGAGGTATCCGGAAGCGGGAAACAACACAAGAAGAAGGCGCATCCGTTCATCGGTGAGCCGGGGGTCCACCATCAGAGAGGATCCGATACGCCTTTTCCGGATGACCATATACTGACCTTTGCACTGGTTGGGAATCAGAACAGCGGAAAGACAACGCTGTTTAATCAGCTGACCGGGGCGAACCAGCATGTCGGAAACTTCCCCGGCGTCACGGTTGACCGGAAGGACGGAGCCATCCGGACACAGGCCAGGACGAGGATCACGGACCTGCCGGGGATCTATTCCATGTCCCCGTATTCCAACGAGGAGATCGTATCCCGGAATTTTGTGCTGCAAGAGAAGCCGGATGCGGTAATCAACATCGTGGACGCGACCAATATCAAGCGGAACCTGTATCTGACGATGCAGCTTCTGGAGATGGATGTGCCGGTCGTGATCGCACTCAACATGATGGATGAGATGACCCAGAACGGGGGCACTGTTGACATCAATGCGATGGAGCAGTTATTCCAGACGCCGGTCGTCCCGATCTCAGCCGCAAAGAATCAGGGCGTGGATGAGCTGATATCACATGCGATTCATATTGCGAAGTATCAGGAGAAGCCGGGGATTCAGGATTATTGCCTTCCGGGTGAGAACGGAGGTGCAGTGCACCGGTGCCTGCATGCTGTCTCGAGCCTGATTGAGGATCATGCATCCCGCGCAGGGCTCCCTCTGAGGTTTGCAGCGACGAAGGCAATCGAAGGAGATCCGATGATCCTGGATCAGCTGGATCTGGATCAGAATGAGAGGGAGACACTGGAGCATATTGCCCTGCAGATGGAGGCGGAGCGCGGGCTGGACCGCAGCGCGGCGATTGCCGATATGCGTTTTGCTTATATCGATAAAGTATGCGAAGAAAGCGTGACGCTGCCTCTTGAGAATAAGGGGCATATCAGGTCGCAGAAGATTGATCGTGTCCTGGCCGGAAAATGGACAGCGATTCCGATCTTTATCGGGATCATGGGTGGGGTCTTTTTCCTGACGTTCAATGTAGTCGGAGCGTGGCTTCAGTCTCTGATGGAGATGGGGGTCGGAGCCCTGTCAGGCTGGGTTGACAATGCCCTGACTGCCGGACATGCAAACGAGGTGATCCACAGCCTGATCATCGATGGAATCTTTGAAGGGGTTGGAAGCGTGCTTAGTTTCCTTCCCATCGTTGTGGTCATGTTTTTCTTCCTGTCTATCCTGGAGGACAGCGGGTATATTGCCAGAGTCGCGTTCTTCATGGACAAGTGGCTCAGGAGGATCGGCCTGTCAGGCAGAAGCATTGTTCCCATGCTGATCGGTTTTGGATGCTCTGTGCCGGCCGTCATGGCGACAAGGACCCTTCCCAGTGACAGGGACAGAAAGATGACGATCCTGCTGACCCCCTTTATGAGCTGTACCGCAAAGCTTCCGATCTATGCTTTTTTTGCGAATGCTTTTTTCAAAAAGTACAGCGCACTGGTGATGATCATCCTGTATGTGGCTGGGATTCTGTTTGGAATATTTTTCGCGTCCATATATAAAAGGTTCCTGTTCCGGGGTGAGGCGGTTCCTTTTGTGATGGAGCTTCCCAATTACCGCCTTCCCAGTGTGCGCTCTACACTGCAGCTGATGTGGGAGAAGGCAAAGGATTTTTTACAGAAGGCATTTTCCGTGATCCTGATCGCGACGGTCATTGTATGGTTCCTGGGGAAATTTGGCCTTGGTCTGACCTTGGTCAAGGATTCAAGCGAGAGCATTATGGCCTTTATTTCCAACCTTCTGGTGCCGGTCATGCGTCCTGCAGGCCTTGGGGACTGGAAGATCGTGACATCCCTGATCTCCGGCTTTATGGCAAAGGAAAGTGTTGTCTCCGTACTCCGTGTTCTGTTCGGAGGGGCCGAAGGAGCGAAGGCAGCCATGAGCGCAGCGACGGCCGGAGGACTTCTGGTCTTCTGCCTCCTGTATACTCCCTGTGTTGCCGCAGTGGCATCCATCAAGCGGGAGATGGGCAGCCTCTGGGCGCTCGGCGTCGTGGTATGGCAGTGCGTGATCGCATGGGGCGCAGCCACCTTGTTCCGCCTGATCATGATGATGTTTGGATGGGCGTGATTGGTTTCAAAATAGCTGCTCTGGACTGTAAGGTTTTTGGGGTATGCGGAGCAAAATGACAGGGGGAGGAATGATACGCCGATGAACATGCTGGATCTGTTTTTGATTATCATCCTTGCGGCTGTATTTGCCCTGGCTCTCATCTTATGGATCCGGGGACGCAGGAAGGGAAATGGCTGCTTTGGCTGCAGCGGTGACTGTGCCTCCTGTTCAGGCCATTTACGTGTTCCGCAGGAGAAAACAATGGAGCAGCACTAATTGAATTGTATGGGCACAGGTCGTCAAAGAAAAGAAACGAATGGCGTTTATTTACTGTACCTTTGTGAAATGCTATAAGAGATAAGGATTGCCCCGAAAGATGAATGCTGTCAGTATTTTACTCATAGGATTGCTTGCGGCAGTTGTGCTGCTTGCGGCTGCTGCCGCTGTGCGCAGGATGAAAAAGGGGAGCGCCTGCTGCGGACCAAAGGGAGAGACGGTCAAAAGGACAGGCGTTTCGGACCGGAACAAGCAGCATTATCCATATCTGGCGGAGGCCGTGATCACGCAGATGACCTGCGATAATTGTGCCGCAAGAGTTGAAAACGCATTAAACAGGGAAGAAGGGATCTGGGCGAAAGTACGGATCGACACACACAAGGCCCTGATCCGGGGGAAACAGCCTATTGACCGGGAAAAGGTCAGGAGAGCTGTTGTCCGGGAGGGGTATGGTATGAGCGCATTTAAGGAACTGCCACGGTAAGGAGCTGCTCTGAGCAGCTCCTAAGGATCAGTCGCGGAGCGGTGTTGCATGCCAGTGGCATGCGTTTAGCACCGACCGTAGCGAAGCGAAGAACTCTGACCGCCCAAAGCGAAGAACGCTTGCGTTCTGAGCGATGGGGGGTGCTGAATACAGTTACATCATTTGTAACTGTTCAGGACAGCCCGAAGCACTTGCTGCTGAGGGCGTATGAAAGT
>CAMJIC010000138.1 GCA_946405675.1 uncultured Clostridia bacterium | reverse complement strand
GAAAGTGTATATTAAGTGGCATCGGGCGATTCAGGATGCGAAGCATCGCCCGATGTGTAACTGTTCAGAACAGGTTCTGAACAGTTACACAAAGAAATATGAAAGGGGTTAGCAGTTGTGGTTAAGATCGATCTGAGCATCAGGAAACAGGCGTTGGCGCACAATATCAGGAAGGCAAAGGAAAACAGGATCCTGATCCCTACCATTGATCAGATGATGCATCCGGAGCATACGCCGGAGAAGATTCAGGAAGGCCTGAAGAAGACAGGGCTGTGGGATGTGAATCCGCTGAATCTGTTCCGGATTACCTGGAAGAATGAAGCGAAGGAGAGCGGCGGGCTGTATTCCAAAGTTCCGAATTATATTGAGCTTCCAAGTGCGCTTACGGGTGTCCCGTGCCGCATTATTGCCATGGTGGGAAAATGGTTCCCCACAGGATGCCATAAGGTGGGCGCTTCCTTTGGCTGCCTTGCGCCGCGGCTTGTCACCGGCCAGTTTGATGTTGATACGCAGAAGGCTGTGTGGCCCTCCACCGGAAACTACTGCAGGGGCGGCGCATTCAACTCGGCCCTGCTCGGGGCAAAGGGTGTCGCGATCCTTCCGGCCGAGATGAGCCAGGAACGTTTTGACTGGCTGCATGAGATCGGCGCGGAAGTCATTGCTACGCCGGGATGCGAGAGCAACGTCAAGGAAATATTTGACAAGACCAATGAACTGAAGCAGGATCCTCAGTACATGATCTTCAACCAGTTTGCGGAGATGGGCAATCCCCTCTGGCATTATAACGTGACCGGCAATGCGCTTGCGGAGGTCTTCGAGGCGGTCAAAAGGGATGGCGACCGTTTTGCCGGAGCCTGCTTTACCTCCGGTTCCGCCGGAACCATGTCCACCGGTGACCGGCTGAAGGAACTGTACCCGAACCTGAAGCTTGCAGTGGGGGAAGCGCTTCAGTGCCCGACGCTCCTGCAGAATGGATTCGGCGGCCACAGGATCGAGGGAATCGGAGACAAGCATGTGCCGTGGATCCATAATGTGAAGAACACAGACATGGTGATCGACATTGATGATGAAGATTCCCAGCGGCTGCTGCGTCTGTTCAATACGCCGGAAGGAAAGGCGTATCTGAAGGAAGAGCTGAAGCTTGATGATGAGATGATCGGGAAGCTGGGCTGGCTCGGCATCAGCGGCATCGCCAATGTGCTGTGCTGCATCAAGATGGCGAAGTATTATGAGCTCACGGAGCATGACGTGGTAGGGACTGTCCTGACAGACTCCGCGGTCATGTATGGCAGCAGGATAGAAGAGCTGAACCAGATGTATGGTGCATACAGCGTAAATGCGGCGCAGCTGGATCATCATCTTCATATGCTGAACCTGAAGACAGACAGCATGGAAGAGCTGACATATCAGTCGCGCAAGCGGATCCATAACCTGAAATATTATACCTGGGTGGAGCAGCAGGGGATGACGATAGAAGATCTGGATGCTTTGTGGTATGATACGGAAGGAACCTGGGATGCGGTTCACCATCAGGCAAAGGAGCTTGACGAGCTGATCTGCGCATTCAATGAGGAGACTGGCGTGCTGAGCATGCTTTAAGGTTCTGTCACGGTAACTGTTCCAGGCAGGTTCTGAACAGTTACTTGTCACGAACATCCTGAACAGGCTGAATCGTTGATTTTGTGACAGCACCCAGCGATTTGTTTTATTCATATGATCAGGAGGAATTCAATATGCTTGAGAACAGGATCTATAATTTTTCCGCCGGCCCATCCATGCTGCCGGAACCGGTTCTTGTCAGGGCGCAGAAAGAGATGCTCAACTATGAGGGCTCAGGGATGAGCGTCATGGAGATGAGCCATCGTTCTAAAGTCTATGACAGGATCATCTGCGACTGCCAGGAAAACCTGCGCAAGGTCATGAACATCCCGGACAATTATAAGGTCCTGTTCCTTCAGGGCGGCGCCTCCGGCATGTTCGCGGCTCTTCCGCTGAATCTGGCGAAAACCGGGACTGCGGATTACATTGTTACCGGGAACTTCTCAGGCGGGGCGTTCAAGGAGGGAAAGAAATACCTCAGGGATGCCCGGCTGGCAGGATCAACGGAGTCCGAGAATTTCACCCGGATCCCGAAGCAGGAAGAACTCACGCTCAATCCGGAGGCAGATTATGTCCACATCTGTGAGAATAACACGATCTTCGGAACCAAGTGGCACTGGCTGCCGGAAACAGGGAATGTTCCGCTGGTGGCGGATCTTTCCTCCTGCATCCTTTCGGAGCCGGTGGATGTGTCCAGGTATGGCATGATCTATGGGGGAGCGCAGAAGAACATGGCGCCGGCCGGCTTCGCGGTCGTCATTGTCAGGGAAGACCTGCTGGGCCATAAGAGCGCCCTTTGCCCGAAGATCTGGGATTTTGCCACACAGGCGGACAAGAACTCCATGATCAATACACCCCCGACCTATGCGATCTATATCTGCAAGCTGGTGCTTGACTGGATTCTGAATGACGTGGGCGGCCTTGAGAACATGAAGAAGAAGAACGAAGAGAAGGCAGCCATCCTGTATGACTATCTGGAGACGACGGATTTCTACCGGTCCGGCGTACAGAAGGACAGCCGTTCGATGATGAATGTCGTCTTCCGCACGGGTGATGATGAGCTGGACAAGAAGTTCGTCGCGGAATCCGTGGAGCGTGGATTCACGAACCTCAAGGGGCATCGCCTGGTCGGAGGCATGCGTGCATCGATCTACAACGCGATGCCGAAGGAAGGCGTGGAAGCGCTGATCGATTTCATGAAGGGATTTGAGAAGGCAAATCGCTGATCCATACAGGGACAGGCCGCATGTATGGGATGGGGGCGGAACCTCTGCCACATCCCAGGCACGCTTCGCCGGGCGAAAACGTGACCTGTAACCGGATGCCCCGTACAGGGCGGTGTCTGTGTGCGGGGCATTGTTTGCCTGCAAAGCTTTCTGATAAAAACACTGCTTAATATCTTTCTGACGGATAAAAGTGACACATATCCAAATTTACCTGAACAATTAATCCGGGAATCAAACGGTTCCACAGTCGGGTGGAACCGGTGTAAAGTGAGGAAAGGAGAATAAGGTATGGTACGTGTATTGGCTTCTGACGGGATGGATAAGGCTGCTGCCAGAACACTGGAGGAGGCGGGCTATGAGGTGGTGCAGCAGTTCTATGAGGCAGAGGAACTGAAGGAAAGGGTAAAGGAGTTTGATGTACTGGTCGTGAGGTCAGCGACCAGGGTGCGTGAAGAAGTGATCGATGCCGCTCTTTCGTCCGGCAGGCTGAAGCTGATCATCCGGGGCGGTGTCGGGATGGATAACATTGATGTATCCTATGCACGGGAACATGGGATCAAGGTCAGCAACACCCCGGCGGCATCAAGTGTTTCCGTCGCGGAGCTCGCCATTGCCCACATGTTTTCCCTTGCCCGGTTCCTGTACATCTCGAATGTGACGATGCGCGAGGGCAGGTGGGAAAAGAAAGCCTACAAAGGCACGGAGCTGTGCGGAAAGACCCTTGGCCTGGTGGGCATGGGTCGGATCGGCCGGGAAACCGCGATCAGGGCCAGTGCCCTTGGCATGCATGTCATCTATACGAACCAAAGCGGCCCGAAGCAGGATCTCCCCTATGAATGGAAGAGTCTGGACGATCTTCTGAGGGAGTCGGACTATGTGTCCTTGCATATGCCGGGCAGGAAGGGTTCCCCTGCGCTTCTGACCAGGGAGAAGATCGCTCTGATGAAGGACGGTGCGTTCCTGATCAATACATCACGCGGAGTCCTTGTGGATCCGGAGGCTCTTTGTGATGCCCTTGACAGCGGCCACCTTCAGGGGGCGGCAATGGATGTCTATGTGGAGGAACCCTGCAGGGATGAGCGGATCCTTCATCATCCGAAGATTTCCATGACGCCGCATATCGGTGCTGCCACGAAGGAAGCGCAGGAAAAGATCGGGGAAGAGACCGTCAGGATCATCCGGGAGATGTTTGGGTGACTGTAACTGTTCAGAACCCGTTCTGAACAGTTACGGCTGACGTTCCATCATCTGATAGCAGGAGTATAGAAGAATGAGTGATTCATGGGAGAAACTGGGATTGAAGATCCCGAAGATCATGCTGCCGGAGGAAGGGTGTGATTATGGAAAATGGGCGGTTGTGGCGTGTGACCAGTATACCTCTGACCCTTCCTACTGGCAGAAGGCAGAGGAGATCGTCGGCGATGCCCCGTCGACGCTCAGGCTCATGCTTCCGGAGTATTATCTGGGAAAGAGCGATGAAGAGGACAGGATCAGGCAGATCCGTTCCGCCATGGCGGCATATGTCGCAGACCGGACACTGCGCACCCTTCCGGAGGGCTGTATCCTTGTGCAAAGGTCTGCCGAAGGAAGGACCCGCCTGGGACTGGTGATCTGTGTTGACCTGGACGCATTTGACTACAGGCCGGGAGCCTGCTCTTTGATCCGTTCCACGGAGAAGACCATAGTAGAGAGGATCCCGCCCAGGCTGAAGATCCGCAAGGGTGCCATGCTGGAGCTGCCCCATATCCTGATCCTGATCGATGACCCGGGGCGCACCGTGATCGAACCGCTCCAGTCGCTGCATGGAGAGGTCGTCTATGATACAGATCTGATGCTGGGCGGCGGCCATATCACCGGAACCTTTCTTCCGGAAAAGGAGATGGGACAGGCTCTGAAGGCGATGTCGGCCCTGTATGAAAGGGCAGAGGAAACCTATGGTTCCGGAAAAGCCATGCTCATGGCAATGGGAGACGGCAATCATTCCCTTGCGACCGCCAAGGCCAGCTGGGAGGAGATCAAAAAGACCGTTCCTGAAAACGAGCAGGCGGATCATCCGGCCAGGTACGCGCTTTGCGAGCTTGAGAATATTCACGACGAGGGGATCGTATTTGAGCCGATCCATCGGATCCTGTTTTCGGACGGGAAGGCATGCGCTGACCTGATGCTCGAGGAGCTTGTGCGGATCCTCAAGGAACAAAACCAGGATGCCTGTATCCTGGAAAAAGGAACAAAAGCGCAAAAGGATCAGTATGCGATCCCGGTGGTCACAGCAGGAGGGGAAAAGGTCCTGCTGATTGACCATCCATCCTCCGGCATTGAGGTTGGAGCATTGCAGAATGCGCTGGATGTCCTGACCTTGCGGCAGGGGTACCGGATCGATTACATCCACGGGGAGGAGGCGCTCAGGAGCCTGGCCAGGGAATTCGGGAACGTGGGATTCCTTCTTCCGCCGATGGACAAGTTCCGCCTGTTCCCGGCGGTCGCTTCAGACGGGGCACTTCCGAGAAAGACATTCTCCATGGGTGAGGCAGTTGAGAAGCGCTATTACATCGAAGCAAGGAGTCTGGTATGAAAACCGTTCATTTACAGTACATCGATAACCATCTTCCCAAAACAGATGACCCATACCTGCACCTGATGTCAAGGGATGAGGTCACAAAGGCAAGGAACTTCCACAGAACCTTCCCGCAATACAAGGAAACCCCGCTCCAGGATCTGAAGCACATGGCCCGGCATCTGGGCGTTGGCAGGATTGCGGTGAAGGATGAATCCTGGCGGTTCGGGCTGAATTCCTTCAAGGTGCTGGGGGGCGCTTATGCCATGGCAAAATATCTTGCCAGGGAGATGGGAATGGAGATCTCAGACCTTCCCTACAGCGTGCTGAAGTCTGAGGAATTCAGAAAAAAGCTTGGAAGCGCGGTGTTTATCTCGGCGACGGATGGAAACCATGGGCGAGGCGTGGCGTGGACCGCACGGGAGCTGGGGCAGAGGTGCATCATCCTGATGCCAAAGGGAACCAGCCAGTCCCGCGTTGATAACATCCGCGCCCTCGGCGCAGAGGTGACCGTAGAGGACCTGAATTACGATGAATGCGTCCGCAAGGCGGCATCCCTGGCAAAGGAATACAGGCATGGCGTCATTGTGCAGGATACTTCATGGGAAGGGTATGAGGACATCCCGCTCTGGATCATGCAGGGATACGCCGTCATGGCGGACGAGGCTTCAATGCAGCTTGGCGAACGCCCGACGCATGTATTTGTACAGGCAGGGGTCGGCGCCATGGCCGGAGCCTGCATCGGGTATTTTGCGTCCCTGTACCCGGATGATCCGCCGAAAATGATCGTCGTCGAACCGAACAAGGCAGACTGCATGTTCCGCGGCGCGAAAAAGGGAGACGGCACGAAGGAGATCGTAACCGGCGAAATGGATTCCATCATGGCAGGACTTGCCTGCGGCGAACCCTGCGAGATCGGATGGGATCTGTTCAAGAACCACGCAACCGGATTCATATCCGCGGACGACCTGATGACCTGCCGCGGCATGCGCATGCTGGCCGGGAATTACATAGAAGACCCCCACGTCATCTCCGGAGAATCCGGAGCCGCTGCCTTCGGCGCATTCGCATCCATCATGCTCGAAGACAACCTGAAGGATGTCCGTGAAGAGCTCGGCCTGGGACACGACTCCAGGGTACTGTGCTTCTCCACGGAAGGTGCAACCGACCCCGTACGTTGGAAAAAGATCGTGTGGGAAGGTGTGGATTATTAAGTTTTCGGTAACACGCCCCCGGTTACAAGTCACGCCCCCGCCAGCGTAACTGCCCACTTCCCGGCTGGTCAGGCTATGGATTGCGTCGG
>CAMJIC010000137.1 GCA_946405675.1 uncultured Clostridia bacterium | reverse complement strand
AGCTGGGATGAGCGTTCGCCTCACACGCGAGAGGTCATGGGTTCGAGCCCCATCGATTCCATAACAGCGGAAGGTGAGATTTTCTCGGGAGAATCGAGCTTTCCGTTTTTGTTTTGTACGGGAAATGTCGATTATGCAGCTATTATGAAGCAGCTTCAGGAGGGACGCAGGATGGGAACATATCTGAATCCGGGAAAGATGAGATTTCAGATGGGAATAAATTCTGAGATCTTTGTCGATAAGACCAGAATGATTACCTACATCAATTCGGTGCTTAATACTAATCAAAGATATGTGAGTGTTTCCCGCCCAAGGCGTTTTGGGAAAACCATGGCTGCTGATATGCTCTGTGCTTATTATGACCGGGAAGCTGACAGCAGAACTCTTTTCGAAAAGTGTATGGTCAGCAGGGAAACAGAGAGAAAGGATGAACGTCGCTGGGATGCTTATCTTGGCAGTTTTGATGTGATTCGTCTCGTTATGACAGAATTCCTGGAGGAAACTGGTTCTGTAGATGATATGATCCAATACCTTACGGAGGAGGTAGTTTCAGAACTGCAGGATGCTTATCCTGATGTTACATATGGGAGCCGTATTCATCTGAGGACAGTCATGAGCAGGATCTACGGTAAAACGAACAGGCAGTTTGTGGTCATAATAGATGAGTGGGATGCGATCTTCAGGGAGTTTAAGGAAGACAGGGATGGGCAGAAGAAGTATCTGGATTTTCTGCGGGACTGGCTGAAAGATAAAGAATATATTGCCCTGGCATATATTACCGGAATACTTCCGATCAAGAAATATGGAAAGCATTCAGCCCTGAACATGTTTGATGAATATTCAATGGTTCAGCCGATGCAGCTTGCTTCTTATGCGGGATTTACGAAGGATGAGGTGAAATGGCTGTGCGACCAGTATCACATGGAGTATGCCGATATCTCTTCCTGGTATGACGGTTATCTGGTCAATGACAGCATTCCTGTTGAGAAGAGAAAACGGATGCAGCAAGAGAATCACCGGCTTAGCATTTACAGCCCTCTTTCGGTAGTAAAAGCGATGCGCAGCGGTGAAATACAGAATTACTGGAATGAGACGGAGACCTATGAAGCACTCAGGCAGTACATTGACTGGAACTTTGATGGCTTGAAGGAGGATGTTGCAATCCTGATGAATGGCGGAAGGATTTCCGTGGATATTTCAGGGTACCAGAATGATATGACCACCTTTCACAGCAAGGATGATATTCTGACAATGCTGATTCATCTAGGGTATCTGGGATACGACAGCGACAGGAAAGAACTGTTTGTCCCGAATCAGGAGGTGCTTCAGGTATTCAAATCCTCTACAAAAAACAGGGAGTGGGCTGTTACGATCCGTGCGTTGGAGAATTCCCGAAAGCTGCTGGAGGCCACCTGGGACTGTGATCAGGAAACTGTGGCACAGCTGATTGAGGCAGCGCATGACAAAGCGGGGAACAGAACCTATCACAGCGAAGCAGGGTTGTCTTATGCTGTCAGGCTGGCGTATTATGCCGCACAGGATCTGTATACGGTCATACCGGAGATGGATACCGGGAAGGGATACGCTGATCTTGCGTTTATCCCAAAGAAGCCGGACATTCCTGCCTTGCTGATCGAACTGAAGTATGATGAAAACGCTGATACAGCGATCGCTCAGATTCATCGTCAGAAATATCCGGACAGGCTTCAGCTGTACGAAGGAAACCTGATCCTTGTTGGAATCACCTACGACAGGACAGTGCGCAATACGGATATTACCTTTAAGCATCATAGCTGCCTGATCGAGAAGGCATGATAAGGCCGGAATAAAAACAGGACCTGCTCAAAAATATAAGGACATTGATGCAGAAAAAATGATCAAAACGTGATGTACGAAGCCCGGAAAATGCGATACAGTATCAGAAGAAAGACTGGAACTAACTTGTAGGCTGTCGTTTCAGAATAAGATCGGAGGCTGCTGTTATGAAACTGAGCGAGTGGAAGGAAAAGGTAAACAGTGAGGAATTTCTGGACATGATCCGTCCGCTGTATGCGGAGAAGGTAACGGACAATGATGATCGCTACCGCGCGCTGCTGGATCTCTACGGGACGACGTTTTCCGGCGATGATGAGATAACGCTGTTTTCTGCGCCGGGACGTACGGAGATCGGCGGGAACCATACGGATCATGAGAATGGGCGGGTACTGGCGGCGTCGGTTGACCTCGATACCATTGCTGCCGTTTCCAGGACGGATGATAACAGGATCAGTATCCTCTCGGAGGGGTATCCCATGTGCAGGATCGACCTGGATGACCTGTCGGTTCAGGAATCGGAGGTGAATACGACCGCAGCGCTGATCCGCGGCGTCGCCGCGAAGTTTGCTTCCCTTGGCTGCCATGTCCAGGGCTTCCGTGCGGTTGCTTCCTCCACCGTCCTTCCCGGTTCAGGACTCAGCTCTTCCGCGGCTTTCGAGGTGCTGGTCGGGAACATCATCAACCATCTGTTTTTTGAAGATAAGGCTGACGCAGTGCAGATCGCACAGATCGGGCAGTATGCGGAGAATGTATATTTTGGCAAGCCATCCGGCCTGATGGATCAGACGGCTTCTTCTGTGGGCAACCTGATCACGATCGATTTTGAGGATCCCGCGAGCCCGGTGGTGAAGAAGCTGGACGTGGATTTTGAAAAGTTCGGGCTGAAGCTTTGCATCATCAACTGCTGGGCAAGCCATGCAGACCTGACTGATGAGTATGCGGCCGTTCCGGTGGAGGAGCAGAAGGTTGCCGGGTATTTTGGAAAGAAGGTCATGCGCCAGGTTCCGAAGGATGATTTCATGGATGCGATTCCGAAGCTGCGCAAGGAATTCGGGGACAGAGCCGTTCTGAGATGCCTGCATTTTTACGGGGACAACGAACGGGTGACAGAGCAGGTTCAGGCTCTTGAGAAGGGTGATATTGACCGTTTCCTCGCACTGGTGAACGAATCCGGAAGATCCTCCTGGATGTATCTGCAGAACATTGTTCCCCTTGGGGCAAATGAACATCAGGAGATGGCGGTCGCCCTGGCGCTGTGTGATGAGCTTCTTCAGGGCAAGGGCGCGTTCCGGGTACACGGCGGCGGATTTGCGGGCACCTGCCAGGCCTTTGTCCCGTTGGAGATGATCGATGAATTTACGAAGCGCATGAACAGGCTTCTCGGAGACGGAAGCTGCCATGTGCTGAATATCAGGCCGGTCGGCGGAACCGTCGTAGGCTGAGAGAGCCTGCATGGAGCCGGCGAAGGAACAAAATCCGCAATCGCACAGAACTGCCCCGGAAGATGGGCTGAGAGAGCCTGCATAGAGCCGGCGAAGGAACAAGGGCACGGATTCCAAGTGTTTATAGTCAATTTGACTCGTTGCACTCCCCGGTGCGACAGTCAAAAACGCCAGGAAGACTGGCGTTTACAGATTAAGAGGAGTGTAAACAAATATCGGCAATTCGGGTTCATATAACACTGATTTCAAGAGTTTTCAGAGAAGCGGTCAGGGCTGCGGTCTCAGGACCGCGGCGGACATGACAGATGAAGGAGAGGAAAGATGAGAATACTTGTTACGGGCGGAGCAGGCTTTATCGGCAGCCATACATGTGTGGAGCTTCTGAATGCCGGGTACGAAGTGACCGTCATTGACAATCTGTACAACTCCAGTGAGAAGGCGATCGAGCGCGTAAAGGAGATCACGGGGAAGACACTGGATTTTGTTGAAGGAGATATCCTGGACAAGGCATGCCTGGATCGGATCTTCGAGGCGCAGAAGATCGATGCGGTCATCCATTTCGCAGGACTGAAGGCGGTCGGGGAATCCGTGAGAAAGCCGGTGGAATACTATTCCAACAATATCACCGGAACCCTGACGCTGATCAAGAGCATGCGTGAGCATGGCTGCAAGAACATCATCTTCAGTTCCAGCGCGACTGTGTACGGCGATCCGGCTTTTGTTCCGATCACGGAAGAGTGCCCGAAGGGAACCTGCACGAATCCTTACGGCTGGACAAAATGGATGCTGGAGCAGATCCTCACGGATGTCCATACCTCGGATCCGGAGTGGAATGTGATCCTGCTTCGCTACTTCAACCCGATCGGCGCGCATCCGTCAGGCATGATCGGAGAGGATCCGAAGGGAATCCCGAACAACCTGGTGCCTTACATTGCTCAGGTTGCGATCGGCAAGCTGGAGAAGTTGAATGTGTTTGGCAATGATTACGATACACCTGACGGCACCGGCGTGCGTGATTACATCCATGTGGTGGATCTTGCCAGGGGGCATGTGAATGCGGTTGCGAAGCTGGCGGACAAGGAAGGTGTCAGCGTCTATAACCTTGGCACCGGCCATGGATATTCCGTGCTTCAGGTTGTGGAGGCATTTGGAAAGGCATGCGGCCATCCGGTTCCCTACGAGATCAAGCCGCGCCGCGAGGGTGACATCGCGACCTGCTACTGTGACCCGGGGAAAGCGGCAAAGGAGCTGAACTGGACAGCGCAGTACGGGATCGAGGAGATGTGCCGCGATTCCTGGAACTGGCAGAGCAAGAATCCGGACGGCTACAGGAGCTGACTGAGGACGGAGGAACGAATCCGGATGGCTGCAGGAGCTGACTGAGGACGGAGGAACGAATCCGGACGGCTGCAGGAGCTGACTGAGGACGGAGGAACGAATCCGGACAGCTGCAGGAGCTGACGGGGACAGAGGAATGAAATCGGACAGCTGCAGGAGCTGACGGAGGGTTGGAAGGATGAAATGGACAAAGTTTCGGCTCAGGACGACTACACAGGCTGAGGATATCGTGGTCTGTGCACTTGCGGATGCCGGTGTCGAGGGGGCGCAGATCGAGGATAACGTCCCCTTGAGTGAACAGGATCTTCAGCAGATGTTTGTGGATATTCCACTGACATCAGGTCCGGATGACGGGACGGCATATATCACCTTCTATCTGGATGAGGAGGAAGACGCCGATGCCGTGCTCCGGAAAGTGGAGGACGAACTGGAGGCGCTTCGGCAGTTTTCCGAGATCGGCCCGTGCACCATCGAGCGTTCAGAGACGGAGGATAAGGACTGGATCAACAACTGGAAACAGTATTTCCATCAGTTTACGGTGGATGACTTCCTGATCATTCCTTCGTGGGAGAAGGTGCGCCCGGAGGATGAGGGCAAGCGCATTCTTCACATCGATCCGGGGACAGCCTTCGGCACGGGGATGCATGAGACGACGCAGCTGTGTATCCGACAGCTGAAGAAATATGTCACGGATGGATGCGAGGTCCTGGATGTCGGGACGGGCAGCGGCATCCTGGGGATTGTGTCTGTGATGCTGGGGGCGGGTCATGTCTTCGGGACTGACCTTGATCCGTGTGCTTTGGATGCGGTCAGGGAGAATCTGGAAGCGAACGGCATTGCCCCGGAGCGTATGAATGCGGTCATCGGCAATCTGATCGATGATGCGTCGGTGCAGGAGTTGGCAGGATACGGGAAATATGATATTGTAACCGCGAATATTCTCGCGCCTGTCCTCGTGGAGCTGACTCCCCGGATTGTCCGCCACCTGAAGCCGGGCGGCATCTATATCACATCCGGGATCCTCGATGTAAAGGAGAAGGATGTGACGGATGCCTGCGAAAAAGCCCGCCTGACTGTGGTGGAGGTCACACGGCAGGGAGAATGGGTGAGCGTGACAGCGCGCCTGTGACCGGACTTCATCCGTCATTATAAGGATCTGTCACAAATGAACGAATTCATATTGCTTGTCCGGTTTTCAAGGGTGATTTCGCGGCAGTTCCTGAGGGGGCTGCCCTTACAAGGCTATGCATCGTTTTTTTATTGAATCTGAAAAGATCGATATGGACAGCGGGATTTGCCGCATCACGGGAAGTGATGTGAACCATATCGGCAATGTCCTCCGCATGAAGCGGGGGGAGAGGGTGCTGCTGAGCACCGGTGAAAAAGAGGATCCGGTTGAGTATCTTTGCGAGATCGATGAGATTCGATCGGAAGAGGTGACTGCCAGGATCCTTGATCTGATGAAAAATGCAAGGGAGCTGCCGTCTGACCTGTATCTGTTCCAGGCGATCCCAAAGGGAGACCGGTTCGAGACCGTGATCGAGAAGAGCGTGGAGCTGGGAGTGCATCAGATCATTCCTGTTCTGTCAGCGCGGACGATCGTGAAGCTGGACGAGAAGCGGTCGGAAAAGAAGACGGTACGGTGGAATGCGCTGGCACTGTCCGCGGCAAAGCAGTCCAAGCGCTCTTTCATTCCGGAGGTGGCCGGGCCGGTGCGATGGGAAGAGGCGCTGAAGCTTGCAGCCTCCCTCGACAGGATTCTGGTTCCATACGAGAATGCGGAAGGAATCCGGCATACGGAACGTGTGCTGGAGCATCTTCGGCCGGGAGAGTCCATCGGGATCTTTATCGGGCCGGAGGGCGGATTTGAAGAGAGGGAGATCGCGCAGCTTAGTGAGGCTGGCGCTGAAGTGATCACACTGGGGCATCGCATCCTCCGGACGGATACGGCTGCGATTACCACATTGTCGCTTTTGATGTACGCCCTTGAAAAACAGCAGCCGTGATCATGCCCGGATCTGAGCAGTTCCTTACTACGGCGAGGCTTTCCAACGCAGCAGATGAACGTTTGGACAAGTCAGATGTACA
>CAMJIC010000136.1 GCA_946405675.1 uncultured Clostridia bacterium | reverse complement strand
ATCCCATCAGCGCGTGCCCGAAGACAAGGATCAGGCCCGTGATCGCTGTCGTCACCGCCGCCGCCAGGACAGTTCCCTGCTTCGTCCCCTTTACAACCCTGTCATACCGTCCTGCCCCCACATTCTGGCCGGCATAGGTCGTCATGGCCGTTCCGAAGGACATGTTCGGGAGCATCGCGAAGCCATCCACACGCATCACGATCACATTGGCGGCGATAAACTGCTCGCCGAAGGTGTTCGTCAGGGACTGCACCAGGATCATGGCCATGGACAGGATCGCCTGGGTGACCCCGGAGGGAACGCCGAGGCGGATGATATTCATGGCGTATTTCGTGTCCCACCGGATATAGCCAAGGTTCATGTCAAACAGATCCCGCATCTGATAGAGCCTGCGAATGCAGAACACCGCGGAGACCGCCTGGGCGATGACCGTTGCCAGCGCAACGCCCGAGACGCCCATCCCCAGGGAGCGGACAAAAAACAGATCCAGAAAGATGTTCAGGATGCTGGCAACCACAAGGTACAGAAGCGCTGCCATCGAATCCCCAAGCCCTCTCAGGACGCCGCTGAGGATGTTGTAAAACGCAAGGCCTGCGCCGCCCCAGAACATGATATAGAGGTAATCCGCACTCCATTCGAGAATGCTCTCAGGCGTATTCAGGGCCACCAGAAGCGGCCTGGTGACCAAAGTTCCCAGCACCATAATGATCACGGACGCGATCACGGTCAGGATCAGGCAGTTGCCGATAGTCCTGGACAGGGCCTCCCTTCTCCTTGCGCCCAGAAACTGGGACACCGTAATGCTCGCGCCCATACCGATCCCTACAAACAGGCAGACCAGAAGGTTCACGATGGGACCGGCGCTGCCGACGGCCGCCAGGGCATTGTCGCCCACATATTTCCCCACCACAATGCTGTCCACCGTATTATAGAGCTGCTGCATGATGTTGCCGATCAGCATCGGAATCGTGAACAGCAGGATCTTCTTCCAGGGGGAGCCGGTGGTCATATCCACCGGCTCGTATAATTTCTTGAATAAATTCATCATTTCACCGTTGCCGGCGTATTATCATTATCCCTCGATCGCTCTTCTCAATGCTTCCTGGTGACGGCGGCACTGCTCGATGGAGTCAACTCCCACATCGCGCAGATGCTCCCCGCCCTCATACTCCGAGCTGAGGAATCCGTTATAACCGGCCTTCTTATAAGCCTCGACAACCTCCGGGATCGCTACGGCAGTCTCCTTATAATCCTCATGGACATTGTAGAACTTCGCATGGGTATGGAAAATGTAATCGATGTTGTCGATCAGATCCTGGGGTTCAGACCAGCTGTAGGTGAAGGAAGTACCCGCGTACCACAGATCTCCTTCGTTCCCTCCTGCTGCCTTGACCGCGTCCATCATCTCGCCCATCCCGTTGGACATCCGGTATTCCATGTTCGCCTTGCCCAGATCCAGGTCATACTTGATCTTGACAAAACCATTGGATACACGCTTCGCGTAAGCATCGTTGACGATCTTGATGCATTCCTCGGAAGCACCCATGCGCCTCGCCTTGTCAGCAACAACATCCGGGATGTTCCGGCAGAAGATTCCCATATCCGGAATGAACCCGAAATACTTCGTCCCGGTGCGGTTGATCATTTCCATATAACCGTCCGCCCAGCCGGAATTCAGGGAGAAGGGCGCATGAACCTCAATACCGATCTTCACGCCAACCTTCTCGGCATACTCCAGGGAACCCTCGATGACATCCATCGGAGTAGAAACCAGCGTGCGGATCACCGGGAAGCCAAGGAGCTTCGCACAGTGAAGGTCACGCTTCATCATGTTCACCTGCTCAGTCAGACTCAGGGTACGGTTCGCAAACAGCCTGTTCTCCAGAAATGCATCATAGCAGGACGGGGTCAGCCCGTATTTTTTCAGCATCGAAAACCAGTTCTCACGGAACGCTTCGTCTTCGATGGGGTTCGGGAAATTGCGGATCATCTGCTCCGCCAGAAGCTCCACGCCGGTCGCTCCGGTCTTCGCCGTCTCACGCAGGCATCCCTCCAGATCCAGAACCCCTGCATAGTACTCATCCTGATAGCTGTAAAGGGAGATGCTTCTCTTGATATCGCTCATGTTCACTCCTCCTTAAATCTCGAAGTCCGTGCCGGTCACCGCAACATTTGGGAACGGCATGTAAGACGGGCAGATCGTAATCTCCGTGTCAATATGATGCTTCCCGGCAGCAAGCCCGCCTTCCTTCAGCACCGTAAAACAGGCATACTCGCCGTATTCCCAGCGCATGTCTGCATCCACCACGGTCGTCAGCTCATTAAGGGTAAATGTCTCTCCCTTGTTCGTGAAAAGAATCGCGTCCTGGGGCGCCTCTTCCCCATCTACGCAGATCTTGACACCGCGCACGATGGACGGGGAGAATCCACGGTAATACTGCGCCTTGTAGCCGAAGCAATATCCGATCACCTTGCCGTCCTTTTCCACATTCCTGAACCCATTCGGATCATAGATCACTCTTTGTACCATAGCTATCCTCCGTGTGTGATGATAATGTTACGCAACGATCCGGCTCCCTCAGCGGGAAACATGCCGAATCGTTACAACAAAGACCTGTCACCAATTCACGCATACACCTTGCTGTATCGTGCATTCCGTGACAGATCTGAAAGCCTGTGAAACAATCAGACATTCCACGGAATGTCCGCTTCCGTCTCCTGCAATGCGCCGATTGCCTCATCGAACTTCTTGATGCGGCTGTCCATCTTCTCGTCCAGCATCTCCTTGTTCGCCATGATCTTCGGCCCGCAGATCGCGCCAAAGCCCTGGATCTCGGTGGTATGCTCACGCAGTCCCTTGAAGGTGCCGCGTGCCCGCTCGAACTCGGACGCCGGCCAGTTCACCTTGATCTTTCCGTCTTCGATGGAGAGGGTTCCATGTGTGCCGCAGATCGGGCAGGTCACATTGGTTCCCGTGCGCTCGATGGTAAGGAGCCTCTGGTGGCAGACCGGGCAGATGCCGTCTCCGTCCTTCGGGTTGTAATACTCGATCTCGGACTTCTCCTTGCCGTAGGCCTGCGCCGTGCGCTTTCCGATCTCATGCATGTGGTCAATCAGCTCCTCCTTGAGGTACGGATTGCCGATAGTGCCCATGCTGTTGGCGTTGTAGTTGGAGACCACGTTCATCATGGTCGGGAAGCCAAAGATATGCAGGGAGCAGGTTCCCATGGAGGTCCAGTCCTCCGTGGTCGCGCCGCCGACCGAGACATAGGACACCGACTTCACCCGAAGCCGCTGCAGCGGATAGTCGTCCGGGTTGCCAGGCATCTCGCCGTTGCGCCTCTTATCCAGCACCCAGTTGATCGCGGAGGTATCGTGGCGGCAGGAATAACGGTCCACCATGTTCTTGAACTGTCCCACCGGCTGCAGCGCGTAGACCGGCGCCACAAGGATGATCGAATCCGCCCAGCGGATCCAGTTCTCCACCATCTGGAAATCATCCTTCACGATGCACTTGTTGTCTTTGCCGTGCTCCAGGGCAGTCGAACATGCGCCGCAGCCGATGCAGCGGTCGATCTTCAGCCTCTGGGTATTGATAAACTTGATCTGTGCATCCGGAAATGCTTCCCTTGCGCCAAAGAGCGCCTCCTTACACAGAATATCACAGTTTGCATTCTTCTTCCCAAACGAAAGTCCCAGTACGTGCAGCATTGTATCTCTCCTTATTCCTTCCTGATTCCCGATATGCGTCTTTTCCCTGACAGATACCATCGTTCCAAATATCCGATTCCGATGCCCTGCGCTCCAAAAGCAGCCAGCTCCCACGGGCAACGCCTTCTGCCTTTGCTCCTGCCTGAAGCCTCACTTCCAGCTCAGGCCCGGAGTTATACAGTCATCGGATCTTCCACAAGTATCCTCATTATAGAAGCTCTGCAAAACTGCAACATCTTATTATTTATCTTATTCCGATAATCAAATAAGCCTGAACCCCCGTTTCAGAAAATCCTCTGATCATCTCAGGTTACTTTTTTTCTGTTTTTTTTCGTTTTGGAATCCCTTTCCACAATTCGCTGGTATCAAGTCACGCCCCTGCCAGCTGGCCGGCCTGTGAGCGTGCCCGCAAGCAGGGGCGTAATTCGTTCCCTCCCCTGTCACATGCTTCACCCCCGCCGGCAGGAAATCCTGCTGCGGGGGTGTCACGCAATGTCATATATCTTCTGCTCCTGGCAAGATCACATCATCCCGCCTGCGCGAAGCTGCTCCAGGGTGCCGTCCAGATCCTTCAGGTCATGGTCAAGGCTTTGATACATCCTGACAAAATACGGATACAGGCTGTTGTAGACCTTCACCCACTCCGGATCCGGCTGGATGACCTCATCCACTTTGACCGACTTCGCGACACCTTCCTCCAGGCTCTGGAACATATCTGTGATATCCGCGGCCATCAGGGCATCCCCCACCGGGACATCCCCCGATGTCTGGTTCAGAACATAGACCGGCAGGTTCAAGACAGATGCCTTGATCATGTTCCAGGTCCGGCTCCTGGCGCCTCCGCCGCAGATCCGCAGGCAGTCGATCTGAGCCCCTTCCTCTTTCAGTGTCTCAATGACATGCCGAAGAGCGTAGGCCGTGCCCTCGAAAATGGAACGTGTCAGCTGCGCCCTTGTCATCTCAAGGCGCATGCCGATAAACATACCGCTTGCATAATTGTTCCACAGCGGTGCCCGCTCTCCCTGAAGATAAGGGAAGAAGAGAAGACCGCCGCTTCCGGCCTCCGCCTCCAGTGCAAGCTCATTCAGGTAGGCATAGATGTTCATCCCTCTTCGCTCTGCCTCTTCCTTCTCAGGCCCTGCGAGGGTATCGATGAACCACTTCAGAGCGGAGCCGGAGGCCTGGATCGGCGCGTCAAAGATCCACGGCATGCTCTCGATCGGACATGGCCTTGTCACCACCGGCACGTTTGCCGGGCTCTTGATGCTGGTTCCCGCAAAGACCAGGGAAGTGGTTCCGGAGGATTCCCCGCACTCCCCAAGGCGGTTCAGGCCGATGGCCACCATGGCTGCCAGCGCGTCAGAGCACCCGCCCAGCACCGGCATCCCCGCAGGAAGCCCTGTCATTTCAGCAGCCTCAGGCATCACATGCCCGATCACCTCCTGCGCCAGCCGGATCTTCGGAAGATACCAGTCCAGATCCACGCCCATGGCATCCCCGATTTCCTTTGACCACTCCAGGGTTTCCCTGTCCAGGCACTGTGTCCTCAGTGTCTGGTCCAGATCTGTCATCATCACGCCGGTCAGTCGGTAATTGATGAAGGAGCTCGCCTGCAGGAACCACCTGGTCTTCGCAAACAGCTCCGGTTCATGCCGCCTGAACCACAGGACCTTCCAGGGAAGAAATGCGACCGCCGGCTGTCCTCCGACGATCTGCACGAACCGCTCCGGGCCAACCTTCTGTACGATCTCCTCCATCTCCTCATAGGAGCGCCCGTCCTGCACCGTCAATGCACGGTACAGGGGCACCCCATCCTCAGACACCGGAAGCATGGAGACGGTATGGGAGCTGATGCAGATCCCCTTGATCTTTTTCGCCTCTTCCTCCCCGATCTGCCCGGTGACTGACCGCAGGATCTGGCAGACGTGCTCCCACCATTCCTCCGCGTCCTGCTCCTGCATGTTCAGTCCCGGGTTATAATGCGTACTGGGACGGCTCTCCTCTGCAGCCACCTCTCCATCTGAGCGGAGAATGATCGCCTTGATATTCGTCGTTCCCATGTCCATACCAACCACATAAGTGTATCCTGAATCCATCCTCACGCCTCCTGAATCTGCATGATGCACTGAAACAAAAACATAAACCATCCCCTGCCGGCAGGGGTAATACAACACAGGCCAGGATTCGGTTCCACAGTCCTCTATGAACCCTCTTCCCGGCCTGCAACCTCATGCAATCTTACTCAGCTTCTTCGTCCAGCTCAAAGAACAGAGTCGTATACCTTCCCATATCATAGAAGACCGGCTTTACCCGGACCGGCAGCTTCGGCTGGATCGCCCTTGCCTTCTTGCGGTTGATCCCGAGGATGACCGCATTGATCGCGGGGCCTTCATCAAACTCCACCTCGCCGCAGACATACTTCAGCCCCCGGTCCTCCAGTTCCAGGCGGGCATTCAGGACACCCGTAAAGACAAAGCTCTTCAGCGTCCCTGTTCCCTTCAGGGTGGTCCATTCGGTCTCATGGTATCCGCAGGTGTTGCAGGCGTGATGCGGCGGGAACTCGATCGCGCCGCACTCCTTGCATTTTCTGGCGTAGATCACACCCTCCTTCAGCCCGTTCCAGAACTTCTCAACCACATGCTCCCTGTTCCAGAAGTCCTCTGTCCTGACTTTGATCCTCTCTTCGCTCATCTCTGCCCTCCTTAATAGTTTGCTTCCAGGATGATGGCGCGCACGTTCTGGGCACCGCCGAATCCACGCAGGAAGGTATGCTTAGGCAGCTTCTTGATCTGTCTGTCTCCTGCATCCCCGCGCATCTGGGTCACTGCTTCGAAAACATCCGCCATGCCGGAAGCGCCGAACGCATGTCCGTAGGAGGTACGTCCGCCATTGGTATTCATCGGCTTGTCACCGTCATAAGCCAGCCTGCCCTCCAGGGCGTATTTCCACCCTTCTCCCTTCGGAAGGTAGCCGACCTCTTCCGCTGC
>CAMJIC010000135.1 GCA_946405675.1 uncultured Clostridia bacterium | reverse complement strand
CTTTTGGCTCGTTGTTACAAGTAACACCCTGGCCAGAGTGTTTCTTGTAACGGCTCGTTGCTGATGTTTTATCAGACGCTTCAACGTCTGGATCGGGGCAATCGCCAAATGGACATAAATGCCCCTCTGGCGTATAATCGTACAAACAATGAAAACAGATGTTTTTACATGATCAGACAATATTACAATTATTGCGGGAGATATAGACATGAAGAATTCATTTCAAAGTATCAACGAGAAAGACCTGCTTACTGAGCTTCACAGACTGAAAGTAGAATTACGGCTTCTCAAAGAAGAGATCGCACTGGCTCATCCCGGCAATATGCGGGTGGAAAGGAACATCCGTTTCCTGATCAATGAGATCTTCCCGGATCGAAAACAGGATGAGTCAAGATTAGGACTCATTCGAAGAGCGCATGAGATCCCATCTAAAGAGTCTCATTATGGAAGGAATCTTCTTATGCCCGTGAGCAGTTTGCCGCAGTCTCCGGAAATTGCCGCAGCATCCGGCTGGGACACAAGTGTCGGAGCCGCCTGTCACCAGTTTACATCTCCGGACAGATCAAATAGAAAATATGTCTCCCCGGATGGGCATTCAGAAGTGATATTCGATCAGTCCGGCCATATCGTTACAGCTTCTGAAGACTATGGGACCTACAACTATGTTGATTCACGCAAGGATCCTGTCGGCCATTTTTACCAGGACGTGCTCCCCTGGCTGTTATGGGGCAATGACGCGACAGATTCCACCGATATGCACCAGAGACTGAAAGCGTTTGTTGTTTACGGTGGGATTGAAGCCGCACATTCCCATGCAGCAGATGATACAAAGCTGTAAAACGTAACTGTTCAGAACAGCCCGAAACACTTGCTGCTGAGGGCGTATGAAAATGTAAATGAAGTGACATCGGACGATTCAGAATGCGAAGCATCGCCCGATGCGTAACTGTTCAGAACAGGTTCTGACAGTTACGTCAAAACTTTGAAAACACATATCTGCCGGATTTGGAAAGCTCGCTCCGGGATATTCCATCCTCCGGATCGGCCTTCGGCACAAGGGCGGCACTGCTCTCATCCTTATCACAGTAGGACCAGTTTGCCCAGCTCAGCTGATGCTGGCGCATAAAGCTGATCCACCTGTCGGCTTCCTCTTCGTGTACGCCGCCGTTTCCGGATGCCTCGCTTGTCCCCCACTCAGAGACAAAAACCGGAAGTCCCTTGTCCAGCGCAGCCTTGACCTTCTGGCGAAGCCATTCTCCATGTGTTCCCGCGTAAAAATGGCAGGAGTACATGAGGTTCGGATATGGCAGAGGACTTCCCGCAGCGATATCCACATCCTGGCTCCATGTCGGGGTTCCCACCAGGATCACGCTGGAAGGCGCATTCCTGCGGATGACGGGGATGACTGCCTTTGCATAGGAACGGATGCGATTCCAGTTACCCTCGCCATTCGGTTCATTGCAGATCTCATAGATCACATTCGGGACATTTCCATAGCGCCTGGAAACCTTTTTGAAGAAAGCCTTCGCCTCCTTCTGATACTTTTTGGGATTCCCGTCACTGAGAATATGCCAGTCGATAATCACGTACATGTTCCGTGAGATTGCCGCATCCACAGACCGATACAGCTGCTTTCGCAAGCTGCTCTTATTCTCTATGTAGCCTCCTTCGGCAGTATACATCGCCACCCGGAACAGGTTAGCGCCGTAAGACGCGGTTGCCCCTATGGCGTTCGATGTCGTAAACTGCGGATACCATTGCAGCCCATGGCTGCTCATCCCATGAAGAACCACAGGCTGCCCCTGTTCGTTGACCAGCGTAGTTCCCTTCACGCTCAGCCAGCCATTCTCAGCCACGCCGTCTGACGCATTCCCAATATCGCCCGGAGCTGCAGATACGGTTCCAGGCATGATGCAGGCAGCTATCATAATCAGTATGCCAATCAGGTAAGCTCTCACATTCCTAATCATCTTTATCCCCTCTTGCGACCTCCGGCGGATCTGTTCCACGGTTACAAGTCTGACCCCCGCCAGCGTGCCGGCCTGTGGGTGTGACTTGTTACATGGTCATGTTCCTCTTTCTCACCATGATCATGCGCTTCTTCCTGCATGCCCTCAACGGTCTCTTCCGCCTTGACCCGGTCGCCAAGGGTGTCCAGCAGATTGATCACCACCATATCCTCGTTCATAGATTCCTTCAGGGCATCTTCCACCCATTCATCCGATTCTCCTCCGGCATAGATAAACAGGTCACAGGTGGAGATTCTTAAAATATCCTCCGCGGCAGGCTGGTAGCTGTGCAGGTCAACACCGTTGTCAAGAAGCATGGCAAGCACCAAAAAAGCAACCATGCCTGCCATACTTTTTCTGATCTGTAAACTCTTTGAATCGTTCATGTTCCCTGCAAATTCGGTTAAAACTTATTACACGCGTTCATCAGCCTTCACGGAAGCCTGACTTTGGGCAGATACCGAACCAGCTGACCGGATACCCTGTACGGGATTTTTTCCTCCTCCAGCACTTTACAGAACAGTTCCATCGGCTTCGGATCCTTGTCAATCAGCTGAAATGAAATGCAGAAACGATCTTTCAGCGCATTGACCTCAAGCATGAGATGCCCGTCTGTCACGGTATAGATTCCTGTAATGTGCCGCTCCATCTGTCCAAAATCAATCCGGCCCACATAACTGATGCTGATCGTAGCCATCGGATCGCTTCGGAAAGTGCTGTTCTTTGCCGCGTATTTCTTTTTTGACTTCAAATCAGGTTGCTCATCAATCCCTCTGTGCGCTTCATTGATCTTTCGAAAACGCTCATAGCTCAGTTCAGGCTGATTCTGTGAAACCAGTGCCCCCCTGGCCTGCATATTCAGTTCCCGGATCGGTTTTTCTTTCATCTCCCATCCATACCGCGTATAGATGAATCGGATAAAATCACGATAAGACTTTCCTGCGCCAATATCACCGCTGTAATCCGCCGCAACCCGGCCTGCAATACAGGTTCCTTCCTTTTCTCTGAAATATTTCATTTCCATTTTGCACATCAATGCCATAAGAACAGAATTGGGGCTCCCATCGATCGAGACCGCATACTCCATAAATTCCCGGGCAGGTATCTCGAGCTGGTAATAGTAGGTCTTTGAGGCAAATGGATTAAAGATGTATTTGATAAACGGCATCAAGGATAATCTGGATCCGCCGCCTGTATAACGTGTCATGGGTTCATCCATCGGCAGCGTCTGCACATCCGGATAGAAAACCTCCTCTTCCGTGACCGGCGTACCCGGAAGCTTGATATCTTCCGGAGGAGTCAGCGGGCCATACTTCTTTGACATATACAGATACAGGGTTGCCTTGATCCAGAAAAATGCGCCTTTGGCGCCGCACAGCGTATGGGAGAAGTTGAACCAGACAGATTTCCTGCGGTAAGTGATCGCGATCAGGTGTCCATTCACCTCATCGCTGCCAAGAGTGATCCTCCTGTTTGTCTCGGGAAGAACCGCAACGGGCCTGCCGTTATGGGAAAGGGTATAGTTCTGCCATTCATCCAGCCCGGCCTGAACACTGAAATACGGAAATCTGACAATTGCCTCCTGCGCCGCTCGCGTCAGCAGATCCGCGTCAATTTCAGAATCAAGGATGATTCTGATTTTTACGGTATAAGATACCTTGTCGGAATACTCATACAAAAGATAAATATCTGGATTCTTATTCATATTTTCTCTCCTGAATCTCTCTTTGTGCAATAAAAACAGCTGCATGTGCACATCCTGATTGATCCAAGCATCAGTTATCCAGTATATTTTGCAGGATGCATCCCTTCTTTGCTATTCTCTGTCCTTTCTTCTATCCTTTCCGCTCCACCAGCTTCCGGTAGGTCTCCCGGTAAAAGCCTTCCCTCCCATTCTCCAGGATTGTCTGCAGCATGGCATGAACCTCCGGATCCTTCAGCAAGTCGGGCAGGAACGGCGCATACCGCGTTCCTTTTCCTTCCTCTACTTCATCTATATACTCATCCAGCGTCTTTCCCCGGTTATAGCTTCGTCCGATGTTGTCCGTGGCTGCATCCATACAGTCTGCGCAGGTCACAATATCCACAAGCGCCGCATCCGGCGTATCCTGCAGGGAAAAAGCCGCAGGATATCCTGCCGAATCATCATGCCATTTATGATGTCCCTGCACAATATCCCTGTACTTCTTCAGCCCCGGGATCCGCTCAAGCATGTATGTACCCAGATCCGGATGCTCCCGGATCAGGTCAAACTCAAAATCAAACAGCTTCCGGCCATATACAAAGATAATATCGATCAGCGGGATCTTGCCGAAGTCATGGCACAATGCGGCATGCCTGACAAAAGACACGATCTCCTCTTCCATCGCTGTAACCTGCGCTGCAGTTTCACAGCCTCTTACACCGATGAAAACCTCCGGCATCAGCCGGATCCCATGGCGGCACAGACACTCGCTGATCTCACAGACCATCAGGGTGTGGACAAAAGTAGGGGGATGAAGCGCACGCATCACGCTCAGGCAGAACTCATCAAAGGAAACCTGGGGTACCTCGATGAAATGCTCCAGCAGCATGCTCAGGAACTCCAGAAGATATGCAAGGGATTTTGTCCCGATCGTGTACAGTGCCCGTTCCTCGATCATGTGATAGAAACGGGTCAGCACCTCAGCCTGCCCCTGGGTCAGGGGTTCATATGGACCGTCCGCTGACGCATGGTCATTCTCCGCCGTCACGAAACCGGAGGGGCGTTCGAGGGCGTAGATATATTCAAGGGGAATGCCTATGATATAGTGCACCTCCTCCACCGCGCTGAAGCTGTTCTCTTTCTCACAGTCCTGGTACAGCCCAACCAGATCCTCCAGGTACTCATCCCTGTCCATGCGCCCGCTCAGGAACCGGTTTTTCATGGCCTGCAGCCTGACATAGATCCGCGGGGAAAGCTCCCTGTAATAGTCAGGGTCACCGTCCCATACCTCCAGCAGGCAGTCACAGACTTCGCTGATCTTCCGCCGCTGGCACAACGTGCTTCCCCGGCTGTTGTTGTGCTCCGGGATCGCCCCGGCATACTCCATGCAGCGGAACAGATGATACCGCCAGTCATAGTGCGGTGCCAGGGAACGGATCTCCGGGTCTGCCGCAAGCCTTACAGATCTTTCCAGGACATCCATGTTCTCCTGACAGCACTTCGTATCTTCCCGGTATCCCTCATACAGGCAGACCATAAACCTGGAATCGATCAGGACAAGCTCTCTGAGGCTTTCATCCTCCAGGGAGGCAAGCACCTTCCGGTCGTAAAACTTCTTGATGTAATCCGCCGCAAGGAATCCGTATTCCCGGTACCTCAGGCAGGCAGCCGCCCCGAATCCCAGCCGCTTGGTCAGATTGATCATGGAATAGCTGGAGGAAATGAGATAGTCCGACTGCCTCAGCTTTCTTGCGGGATCATCGCCCTGCATGGCATCTTCAAACAGCCTGACCGAGATCAGATAGCTCAGCGGAATATCCAGGCTCTCCACGCTGCTGGCATCCAGGAGCTTTTCTGAAAACCAGTTCAGATCCTCTATGACCTCTTCCGAAAGAGGCTCCCCGGATGAAAGCAAGGGCTCCAGGACATCAGAAAGGATCGCCCGGTTCTTCTGGGCGATCTCACCGATCTGACGAAAATTATTCCTCAGTACCTTGCTGTACATATCAGCAGAACCAAGCCTTGCCGGATCCGGCCTGGAAAGGACACGGATCCGGCTGGTGTTCAGAATATATTCATTCAGGCGCTCTTTCAGCATTATTCTGAACCTCCCTGGCATCAGTCAGTCATTTGTGTGAATGGGGATAGGATTCCTGTTTCCCGGTACGGAGAAGTCTGATGCATGTACAGGAGAAACAGACAAACATGAGGTACCTGTTCCTTCGTGACAGATCCTTACCACTTCCGGATATTGGAAACCGGCTCGCTTGTCAGATCGACCCCCAGTCGCTGGAACACATGCCGGTCGACCTCTGTCAGCATCACAGAAGTATGAACCTGGCATCCCTTCAGCTTTGGAATCTGCTCCAGGCTCTCCCTGGCCTTCAGGTCAGACCTTGCCGCCAGAGACAGCGCGATCAGAACCTCATCCGTGTGAAGGCGCGGGTTCTTCCCGTGAAGGAACCGTACCTTCAGATCCTGAATCGGAACGATCTCTTCCGGCGAGATCAGCTTGACATTGTGATCCACACCTGCAAGGTGCTTCAGCGCGTTCAGCAGCAGTGCTGCGCTCGCGCCCAGGAAATCCGTTGTCTTGGATGTGATGATCGTGCCGTCTGACAGCTCGATCGCTGCCGCGGCAACCCCGGTCTCCTCTGCCCGCTTCTTACATGCGACCGTAACCTTCCGGTCATCGGTCGTGATCTTTGCCTGCTTCATCAACAGGCGGATCTTATAGACCTCGTCCTCACTGGCCTCATCATTCACCACCTTGCATACCGCAGTGTAATACCGGCGGATGATCTCCTGGCACGCGGCCTCACAGACCGCTTCATCATCCGAGATACACAGGCCAGCCATATTGACTCCCATATCCGTGGGAGACTTGTAGATGCTCTCCCCGTAGATTCCTTCAAACATGGAAGCAAGCACCGGGAATATCTCGATGTCACGATTATAATTGACCGTCGTTTTCCCATAAGCCTCCAGGTGGAACGGGTCGATCATATTCACATCGTTCAGGTCCGCGGTTGCAGCCTCATAGGCAACATTGACCGGATGCTT
>CAMJIC010000134.1 GCA_946405675.1 uncultured Clostridia bacterium | reverse complement strand
CAAAACCCGCTTCGCCGGGCTAACGACTAACTACGACTAAGCGGCCGGGGTATTCAGCGAACGATTTCTTCATACCCCGGCCGCTAAGTCTTCGTAAGTCGTGGATCCCGCCTCGCTCCTGTTCATGGATTCGGGAGAGGCCTCACCCACAGGCAGCCCCGCTGGCCGGGGCGTGACTTGTAACAAGCAGGCTGAAAACACTTGACGGATCGTTTTGGCGGTGCTAATATTTATGCAATTCAACTGAATAATGCATCAAACCGTTGAAGCGGAGAAAAAGCGTATATGCTTTTCCAGAGAGCCCGGGATGCTGAGATCCGGACATAACACAGTACGCATAATATGGACCGCTGAGGGCGCTGTCAAAGGAACGTTGTCAGATATAGCACAAAGGTGACAGGGATCTGAGTATACAGCGACGTAAGGCACACGTTAGCTGCACAGAGTATGATGGTACTCGATTGTTACGATTTATGATTGACCGTAGCAGGCAAAGTGTATGGCGAAGCCATAAAGCAGGGTGGCACCGCGGATAGGAACTTATTCGTCCCTGGCAGAGAAGATCTTTCTTTGCCAGGGATTTTTTTGTCTGAAATTGTGAATGTCCGCAGAGGGGAATGTAGTTGAGATGAAGGAGGCTGACCATGATAAAGGAAGCAATCGTTAAGATCGTTGATAAGAAGGACCTTACCTATGAGGAAGCATATGCGGTGATGACCGAGATCATGAGTGGGGAGACGACGCCGACGCAGAACGCTGCGTTCCTGGCTGCTCTTTCGACCAAATCGACCGGATCGGAAACGATCGATGAGATTTCAGGATGCGCCAGCGCGATGCGGGAGAAGGCAACGCCTCTGGAGCATCCGGGTATGGAGGTGATGGAGATTGTCGGGACAGGGGGAGATAACGCGCATTCTTTCAATATCTCCACCACGAGTGCGTTTGTGCTGGCGGCAGGCGGAGCCAAGGTCGCGAAACATGGGAACCGCGCCGCTTCTTCGGACTGCGGTACGGCGGACTGCCTGGAGGCACTGGGGATCAATATTGCCCAGGATCCGGATCTGTGCAGGAAGCTTTTGGATGAGGTGGGCTTTTGCTTTATGTTCGCGCAGAAGTATCACAGCTCCATGAAATACGTGGGCGCGATCCGCAGGGAGCTGGGGATCCGCACTGTATTCAATATCCTTGGGCCGCTGACCAATCCTGCAAGGCCGGATTACATGCTCCTTGGCGTGTACGATGAAAGACTGGTTAACCCGCTGGCAAAGGTCATGATGAGCCTCGGGGTGAAGCGCGGCATGGTTGCCTATGGAACGGATCACCTCGACGAGATCTCGATCAGCGCGCCGACCATGATCTGTGAATTCCGTGACGGATATTACCGTGACCTGACGATCCGGCCGGAGGATTTTGGACTTGCGACCGCGTCAAAGGAAGAGATCATCGGAGGGAACCCGGAGGAAAATGCGCAGCTGGTTCGCGATATCCTGTCGGGCAGGGTTGCCGGCGCGAGGCGGGACATCGTTCTGATGAATGCCGGAGCAGGCTTATTCATTTCCGGAAAAGCAAAGGATATGCCAGAAGGCGTCCGGCTTGCAGCGCAGCTGATCGACAGCGGCGCGGCGCTCAGGAAGGTCGATGACATGATCCGGGTGTCAAATTCCCTGGCCTGATCGCTGTGCGCGGCTGTGTGCGGGGCCGGGTCCGGGCAGAGGCTGGATGAATCATCCTGCGGTGCCCTTTGACCCCGCAGGTGTGCTGGCTGTGCCTGGACGAAAGAGGAATGAACGATGAGGTGTCCTGACACGGTATACTAGTGGGCACAGTTTCACTGCATTCATGCGCCAAACAGGGGAGGAAAGAAGAATGACCATACTGGATGAGCTGGCGGCTTATGCGAGGGTTCGGGTGGAGAAGAAAAAGGAAGAAGTGTCTTTGGAGAAGATGAGGGAGATGGCGTTGTCGCTCTCCTGGGGACAGGACAGGGAGCAGCCTTCGACCGATATGGCAGGCATGGCCGGACCTGGGGCGTTTGCTTTCGAGAAGGCTCTGGCGGGACCGGACATTGCAATGATCTGTGAGGTAAAAAAGGCTTCTCCGTCAAAGGGGCTGATTGCGGAGGATTTTCCTTATGTGCAGATCGCAAAGGAGTATGAGGCGGCAGGGGCAGAGTGCATTTCCGTGCTCACGGAGCCTGGATGGTTCCTCGGGAAGGATGCATATCTGGAGGAAATTGCCGCGAGCGTATCGATTCCCTGTATCCGGAAGGACTTTACTGTAGATGCGTATATGATCTATGAAGCAAAGGTTCTTGGAGCCGGAGCGGTGCTTCTGATCTGCTCCCTGCTGGGTGCAAAGGAGCTGGAAGCATATCTGCGTGTCGCGGAAAGCCTCGGCCTTTCCGCACTGGTGGAAGCGCATGACGAAGAAGAGATCCGCATGGCAGTTGCGGCGGGCGCGCGGATGATCGGCGTCAACAACAGGAACCTGAAGGACTTTACGGTGGACGTAGGACATGCACAGCGGCTCAGGAAGCTGGTGCCGGAAGGGATCCTGTTTGTGGCGGAGAGCGGGATCAGGAATGCGGAGGATGTGCGCGCGATGCGGGAAGCCGGGGCGGATGCATGCCTGGTCGGGGAGACCCTGATGCGCGCGAAGGACAAAGCCTTGATGCTGCGTGAACTAAGGGAAGCCTGATTGCGTAAGGAGCTGTGCTGCGGAGAGGAGCTGCCGCGAGATGAACGATACAGCCTGCGCAGGACATTGTTTCAATATCTGCGTCAGAAAGCCTTGCTGTGCGATGATATGCGATGATAAAAGAAAGATGACGCGGGAAGGAGCAGGGACACCGGAGGCGGGAACGATGCCGGAGGAGGTGAGAACTATGGTGCAGATCAAGCTGTGCGGATTGAGGCATATGGAGGATATCAGGATCGTGAATCGGGCCATGCCGGAATTTGCCGGATTTATCCTGGCGAAGGGCCGCCGCAGGACGGTGTCGCCGGAGCAGATGGCGGACCTGGCTTCCGGGCTTCGCCCCGGGATCCGGAAGGTCGGCGTGTTCCTGGACCAGGATCCGGAATGGATCTGTTCTCTTGCCAGGCAGGGGCTGATGGATGTGATTCAGCTGCATGGCAGGGAGGATGATTCCGTGATCCGTATGCTCCAGGAGAGGACCGGGAAAATGGTCGTGAAGGCATTCCGGATTGATTCAGAGGCGGATGCTGTCAAGGCGCAGGCTTCTGCGTCCGATATGATTCTTCTGGATCATGGAGACGGAGGGAGCGGTGAGGCGTTTGACTGGTCGCTGATTGCTCCTGTCAGGCGTGCGTTTTTCCTGGCAGGCGGGCTGAACCCGGAGAATGTAAGGGATGCGGTCCGCACAGCGCATCCGGCGGCAGTGGATGTCAGCTCCGGCGTAGAGACGGACGGCAGGAAGGATGAGGCGAAGGTCATGGAGTTTGTACGCCAGGTCCGTGAGATGGGGGCTGGCTGGTCATAAACACAATTGGAAACGATTCAGGGAAGCGCACTTTCCGTTCTGAGCAATGGGGGGATGAATCGTTACCGCAATTGTAAGAAGGAGGGAATGATGGAAGCAGATGCAGGAAAAAAGGGCAGGTTTGGAAGATTCGGGGGTCAGTACATTCCGGAGACGCTCATGAATGCCGTGATCGAGCTGGATGAGGCATACGCGCATTACAAACAGGATCCTGCGTTCCAGGCGGAGCTGTCGGCTCTCTTCAATGAATACGCAAATCGTCCAAGCCCCCTGTATTTTGCGGGAAAAATGACGAAAGACCTGGGAGGCGCAAAGATTTATTTCAAGCGGGAGGATCTGAATTTTACCGGTGCCCATAAGATCAACAATGTGCTTGGGCAGGCCCTCCTTGCCAGGAAAATGGGAAAAACGCGCCTGATCGCGGAGACCGGGGCGGGACAGCATGGCGTCGCGACTGCGACCGCCGCGGCGTATTTCGGAATGGAATGTGTCATCTTCATGGGGAAGGTTGACACTGAGCGCCAGGCGCTGAATGTTTATAAAATGAAGCTTCTGGGAGCTGATGTGGTTCCGGTCACCAGCGGCACGGCAACCCTGAAGGATGCTGTCTCTGAGGCATTCCGGGAGTGGACGAACCGGATCGCGGACACGCATTATTGCCTCGGCTCCGTCATGGGGCCGCACCCATTTCCCACCATCGTGCGGGATTTCCAGGCGGTGATCTCCAGGGAAGCAAGGGCGCAGATCCTTGAGCGGGAAGGACGGCTGCCGGACTGCGTGCTTGCGTGTGTAGGCGGAGGCTCCAATGCGATCGGCTCTTTCTATCATTTTATCGAGGACGCGAAGGTGCAGCTGATCGGCTGTGAGGCAGCAGGCCGCGGGATCGATACCTTTGAGACGGCAGCAACTGTCAGCACGGGAAGGATTGGCGTATTCCACGGGATGAAGAGCCTGTTCTGCCAGGACGAATATGGGCAGATCGCCCCGGTCTATTCCATTTCCGCCGGGTTGGATTACCCCGGGATCGGGCCGGAACACGCATACCTGAATGAGATCCACAGGGCACAGTATGTGCCGGTCACGGATGAAGAGGCCGTAGCTGCTTTTGAATACACAAGCAGGATGGAGGGCATCATCCCTGCCATTGAATCTTCCCATGCGATTGCCCACGCCATGAAGATTGCACCGAAGATGGGGAAGGATCAGATCCTCATCGTCACTGTTTCGGGGCGCGGAGACAAGGACTGCGCTGCAGTGGCAAGATATCGGGGAGAATCGATTCAGGATTGAGAATCGATCCGGGATTGAGAATTGATCGAGGATTGAGAACCGATCCGGGATTGAGAATTGATCGAGGATTGAGAATCGATCCGGGATTGATGGGACTCTGGCGGAAGGATCGGCATTGTGTTTTTTATTATATCCAGAACAGTGCGCTGCCTGAAAAACAAAAGCTGACAGACAGGACTGTGAATGGTAACCAGACAGGAGCGGAGAATAACATGAGCAGAATCAAGGAAGCCTTTTCCCACGGAAAGGCATTTATCCCATTTATCACAGCAGGATATCCGGATCTGGAGATGACACGGAAGGTTGTGATTGCCGCGCAGGAAAACGGCGCTGACCTGATCGAGATCGGGATCCCGTTTTCGGATCCTACGGCGGAAGGCCCGGTGATCCAGACCGCGAATGTGGCTGCGCTGGAACATGGGATCACGACAGACCGGATCCTGGATTTTGTCCGGGATCTGCGGGAAAATGATCATATTACGGTTCCAATGGTCTTTATGACTTATGCAAATGTGGTATATTCTTACCATGAAGGCGGGGAGGCACCGGAGGATGGTTCCGGCGGGCAGGACAAGGGACGGTTTGGCTTCTGCCGCAGGTGCGCCGAGGCAGGGATCGACGGATTGATCCTTCCCGATGTTCCTTATGAAGAAAAGGAGCAGTTCCAGGAAGCCTGTGAACAAAGCGGGATCGATTTGATCTCTTTGATCGCGCCGACAAGCGAGGAGCGGATCGCAGCCATCGCAAAGGATGCCTGCGGATTTATTTACATTGTTTCCTCTCTGGGCGTCACGGGCGTGCGCAAGAGAATCACGACGGACATTGCCTCCATCACCAGGAAGATCCGCTCTGTCACCAGCGTCCCGTGCGCGGTTGGCTTCGGGATATCCACCCCGGAGCAGGCGGCGGAGATGGCCAGTCAGTCGGACGGCGCGATTGTCGGATCCGCTATCATCCGCATGATCACGGAGTATGGGGAAGAGGCTCCTGCCCGGGTCGGGGAATATGTGAAGCGCATGAAGGAAGCCATTGCACAGGTGTCCTGAACAGAGCTGCTTGTCTGGCAGAGGGCACAGGGAACGGAGGGAGCGTATGCTTCGGGAAGAAACAGTAGAGGAATTGTCAGACGGAAAACGATATACCGGGAATGACCTTGTGCGGATCGGGACGGATGATTGCCGCGGCTGCTCCGAGTGCTGCAGGATGGGGCCTGTCATTGTGCTGGATCCTCTGGATGTATTCGAGCTGAACCGTTTTCTTGGGCAAAGCTTCGAGGAGCTTCTGAATGAAACGATCGAGCTGAAAGTGATTGACGGCCTGATCATGCCTATCCTGAAGCTGATTCCGGATACAGGCGCAGCTTCAGGTGTCGATGGAACACCAGGTGCGGATGGGGAGAAAGGGAAGGTGTGCCCTTACCTTGGCGCGGATGACCGATGCACGATCCATGCGTTCCGCCCCGGGATCTGCCGGCTGTATCCCCTCGGGCGCAGCTGGGAGGGAGAAGATTTCCATTATATTCTCCAGGTAAATGAATGCACGCACTGCACCGGAACGAAGGTCAAGGTGAAGAAATGGCTCGGCATACCGGCTCTTGGCGCTTATGAAGACTTCTGCCGCAGCTGGCACAGCTTTCTCACCCAGGCCCGACGTCTCCTGGAAGGGACAGATCCCGCAGGACAGCTCCGCAATCAGGTATGCATTTACATCCTGCAGCAATTCTACCTGTGCGACTGGAACGTAGATGATTTCTATGAAGCCTTTGCCCGGCGCCGCGCCGAGGCACTGCGGCATCTGGGGTTCGCGTCCTAGAGGTTACAAGTCACACCCCCGCCAGCGGGCCGGCCTGTGGGTGCGCCCCCTCCTGAATCCATTTAACAGGAGCGAGACGGGATCCACTGGTTACGTAGACTTAGCGGCCGGGGTATGAAGAAATCGTTCGCTGAATGCCCTGGCATTCGGCATGAGGTGGCACCGACGTAGTCGGTGACGGAGTCCTGATGCCATT